>NC_010729.1:1382500-1555000 GCF_000010505.1 Porphyromonas gingivalis ATCC 33277
TGATTTGCAATGCGTCTGTACCATTGGCGCAAGGGATTACATGCTTTACACCCAAATAGGCTGCCAAATCTTCCGCAAAAGCATGTACTTCTTTTCCGTTGATAAAAGCTGTACTATCGATAACTGTATGGATGGCTTCATCGATCTGTTTTTTCATCTGCAGATACTGCTTTTTCAGATCCACCATCACAATTGGCTGGGAAATGGAAGTAGGCATAGGCGTGTTGTAGGGATTTCTGGTGAAAGAGAATGATTGAAAGAGACCTTTGCACGCCAATTGTCGTGCAAAGGTCTTCTTTAATTTATACAGAACGCCGGAGATAATTATGTCCTCATCCGTAGGATAAGGCATAACCACCCTTGAGGAGCTCGTGCAAGTAGCTCCGCAAGGGGGATTTACAACTACTTTCACTCCTTACTGCCACCCTTTTCCCTCCACCTCCTTATTTTTCAAAGGTCTCTGAAAGAAAAAAAGCTGTGTCGAGGTTTGGCAACCCGGATACAGCTTTCTCTATTTCTGCCTAAAGATCAATTATCGTCACGTTGGTTTGTTCTATCAGGGATTTATAAAAACAAGGACTCTACCCCACGGTATCGAAAACTTTAGAGACTTTCCAATCTTTGGAGACGTTTAAGCTCGCCATCTTGGATTAGGAAAAATGTTGGCAATGATCTGACATTGAATGACAAAGCTGCTTTCCCTTCGCTATCGTTCACTGTGATCCAAGGGAGTGTACGCGTTGCATTCTGCCAGAAATACAAGTCCTTGTCGACAGAAATCTCATATATCTGAAATCCATTGTTGCAATGTCGTTGATACAGTGCTCGCTGTTCTTTTACCAAAGAGGGTGACCATTCAGCCTGATAGGAGGTAAATACTATCAACACCCTATCATTCGTTTCTACGACCTTTGAGAGTGGTTGTTCATTGCCTTTGCGATCAATCAGAATTGTTTCCGGAATGTCTTTGACTTCTATTTTGCGAGTAGTAATATCCTTTGCCACACGATCTCTCCGCATGGCAGCAATACCCAATAGAGAAAGATCACGAACACTTTTGGTGTAAGACGAGGTTGGGTAATAAGTATCGTAAGCTGTAGCTACCGCAGCAAAAGCCTTAGCATCCATAGGATCATAGACATTGAAATATAGGAGGCCGTCTTTCTGTTGGAATAGTGCAAAGTATGAAGCTGGTGACTTGGGATCTTGGAAGATGAAATCGTTGCGCAATGTGGTCTTAAACTCATCTATCACCTTCGCTATGGTGTCTTGATACTGCGAAGCATCCAGTTTGTTCTCTTGGTATGAACGGTACAAATGATCCAAACGATTATCCGCTTGCTCTTTCAATAGCGCAATCTTGCGAATATTGTTATTGTCAGGCCCTTGGTTGTCTTCAATAACGTAATCGGAAAAGCTGTTACGACCCACCTGTATGTTGATTTCCGATCCGATCTTTGCAGCAAAATTAATATGCTGCTTCCTGAGTTTAATCTGGTAGAAAGACGGTGTGGAGTCCGCTTGTGCTACAAAACTGAAACGACCTTTTCGGTCAGGATTTACAGAATCGAGTACAGAAAGATCGCTCCCA
Organism: Porphyromonas gingivalis ATCC 33277; assembly: GCF_000010505.1. Taxonomy (GTDB): domain Bacteria; phylum Bacteroidota; class Bacteroidia; order Bacteroidales; family Porphyromonadaceae; genus Porphyromonas; species Porphyromonas gingivalis. The sequence goes on from NC_010729.1 coordinate 1,384,092, forward strand.
ATGATCTTGGTCAGATACACTTGTGCGGTGTCTTCATAACCGGCAATCGACCCTTCGACACGAAATGTATTTTTGTTACCACAGCTATCGAGAAAAAAAAGGCAGATGAAAGCCAAGCAGATTAGGCATAATTGCTTCATATTCGTCAAGAAAATGTGTTATTAGTTTTTACAGTTGCAAATATATATGTTATACGATTTGTAGGTCACTCTAATCAAAAGATAGTATGGTCTTCCTTCGTATTATTCAGCCGTTGCGATCAATCTTTTTTCACTGTCGTTTGATTGCGGAGTACTGCCAAACATGCCCTATTGACCCTACGACGTTCGGCATCGAAAAGCCATCCCCATTTATTAAAGTAACGGATGAGAGAAACGATGTGGTGCCGAAGCAGTTTGGCATCATGATAAGAACCTTTCGCGTAGGTGTGCATAATAGAGACTTTTGGGAAGAAAACGGTACGAGATACTTGCCCTATACGTCTGCATAGATCCAAATCTTCCGCATACATAAAAAAGCGTTCGTCAAACCCTCCTACTTCTCTAAGAATATCCATTCGGGCAAACATGAAACAGCCCGAAAGCGAAGGGATGTCCTGAATCGTGTCATAAGACCAATTACGCAGCTCGAATCGTTCGTTATTCCTTTCTCTATATGATCTATAAGGGACAAATCGCCTGAGCATAACATCCCATGGACGTGGAAACAACTTGCATAAGTGCTGCAATTCGCCATTAGGATAATAGACTTGTGGCATCAACAATCCTATATCAGGATTCTCGTCCATGTATGAAGCCAATGTCGGCACCACTTCAGGGCCAAACTGCACATCAGGATTAAGAATTAAATGATAAGAAGGATTGAAGCGAGCTGCCTCTCTAATACCGATATTGTGAGCTGATCCGAATCCTATATTGCGGTTATTGAAGAAATACTGAATATCCGCCGGTCTTTCTTCTTGGAGTACACGAAGGCTGTCAGTCGGAGAATTGTCTATGAGGATAAGCCTCTTCTTAGTTACCGTATCAGAGAAAAAGGAGGTAATGACATCCCGAATAATATCCGGTTTGCTTTTATAAAGTACGATTGAAGCAGTAATAATCGAACATGCACTCTTCATTGAATTCATTTTAGTGGAGCTGATAGCTCCGTATAATAGTTCTGATATTGTACAGACATTGTTTCCGCAGAGAAATGATGCCTGATATCGGAGACTTTTTGAGGGTTGAACGTATGACCAAGGCTTTTTAGTATGCAATCCTCCAATTCTTTTTGGTTTCCTACAGAAAAAAACAATTCGTTGTCCTGAAAGCCTGTGCCGCAGATTTCTCTGAATGGAGGCAAATCAGTGGCTACAACGGGTTTTCCACAAGCAATAGCCTCCAGATAATTCAGGCCGAAACCCTCCGAGTGAGAGGCCGTGATGGCATAATCTGCTGCCATCATATATTCATGGACATTTTTCTGAAAACCCAATAACCTGATATTATGGGTCTTGTCTCCAATTTCCTTTTGACAAGCATCACTCAATGGCCCGTCACCTAAAAAAAAGAGATAAAAATCGCCACTCAATTTTTGGCTCTCTAAAAGGGATTTAAAGGCTCGAATAATGATGAGAGGATCCTTGCGAGAGAACAGACGTCCCACGACAAGGAAGATTTTTCCGGAGACTGGAAGTCCTAATCGATGTCGCAGCTGTTTCTGATGATCTTCGTCCGGTATTTGGAAAAAAGAAAGATCTACTCCATTGTGGATAATACGTATTCTCTCTTTTGCTTTATTTACATGTGATGCATAATAGTCAGCTACAGCTCTACTTATCGCTACATAATGTCCTATCTTACTAAGGCTACGCAAGTAGCGGAAATTCATGTAGCTCCCCAATAAATTACCCTTCAGGAAAGTGAAGTCGTCCTTGGAGATGTTATGGAGGGTACTTAGGCTTGTTATATTCCGGGACAAATGAGAGGCAATCAGATCAGGATGGTATCCGTGACTATGGAGGATATGAGCTTTCTCGTTGCGTAGCACAGACAAAACCTTTCGTGCTATCCTACCGGTCTGTAGCTCCAAAGAAAGAAGGCTGTAGTTGAGGTAAATACATTTTACGTCTATAGCTCTTAGCTCTTTCACTATCGGATCTTCTTTTTCCTCATGACGCAAACAAATGACAATAGGATGGAATTTGTCTCGATCCATGTGTCGAATGATGTCGCGCATGACTATCACCGGTCCTGATTGGACAATGTTATTGATCAGATGGGCAACGGTTATCATATTATGTCGAATTACTTTGTAGGAAAAAGACTGTGGCAACACAAAGTCAGGCTCTCATCATTCTTTTTATCTTCTGTTCTGTTTTACACAGAAAATATCCTAAATATCTCAGAACAGAAGAGTCTGACAATTGACAAGCAAACTTAAATCGGATAAACGGATGGTATTGCATGGAGGCGATTCTCTTCGGATTCAGTGGCCTGTATTCCCTTATCGTCTTATATTGATTGCAGGGAGCTTTGTCATAAAACATTTTAGCTACATTCAAGTAGGCTATTTCAAAATCAGACTCGATTTCTGATTTCTCCACGTTGTATGGAGGAATAAGCACGCTGACCAAGGGAGAATGCACGATCATAATTCTCTAAACAGTATTTTTCAGAAGAGTATAGACTTATAGTTAGCGTATGGTTCAGCTGGACTGCTGAGATCCTTAAGCATAAAGCATGAGAACACAACCAAAATGGCCAAAATCACACCTTTTTGCCATATTTTATCTGAAAATACATAAGCATTAGGGATCAATATGAATATGAACATAAAAGGATAGAACATAAGCCTGATACCCACTTCAAAAGAAATAGTTGTGTTATATATCAGAATCGATAAGACATAGAGGAAAATATATTGATCAATTTGAGAATCCTTTTTTTCAAGGTCAGACCTTATCGCCAAAAAAACAAGCGCAGAGATATTGAGGAAAAGTTGAAAAAAGCCGGAAGAAGAAACAGCCGGTATAAACTCCTTTCTGATATAAAAACCATATCTCTCCGGAAGTAGAGTAACCGCAAAATCTGCAATAGGTTGAAGAATGACTGCTCCCAAAATCCATGTTACAACCAAACCAATCACTAACAAGGAATTGTCGATTCGCTTTCGAGACAGAGGAAACAGTACCATCATGACTAAAGCACTCGTATGAAAGAGTGCGGAGAAAGCGATACAGATATAAAAATACAAATATTTTTTAGACAAAAACAATGGGAACGACGCAAATATGATGCCCATGGCCACATATTGTCGCATGGAATTCATCGTTTCGAAATATCCTCTGTATATGAGGAAGAAAGCGATGATAGAAAAGATGCAATCTTTGGACATCTTTCTCATCCCGATGAACATCAGGAGAATGGTCACAAAGGATACCAATATAAGCCATGTATGAAAATCCAAGTTCAAAGAATGAAAGGCTTTATTGATCCATTGCCATATCAACTCGAAATTGTGGGCTGTTTTACTATCCGGAAATTGATAGGCATATTCGTAAATTTTATAATCCCGTCCCATCCCGATCCTTGTACCGGAGAAAATTACAAGAGCAAGTCCTGATATCCAAAAGACGAAGGGTTTGAAACGATCATCATATTTATCTGCAAGGAACATTACCGCAAGGAAACCAAATAAAACGAAATAAGGTAACATGATTATCTATTTTTTCTATTTGGATGAGGCAGATTCGATAGCGGAATTACCGATATTAAGCAGGGTAAAATCGCTGTCCGCCGGAAGTTCGTACACATTACGACCGTCGATGACCAAAGATGCAGCCATCGCTTGAGAGAGAGCTGACCAATCAGGCATTCTGAATTCCTTCCATTCTGTCACATGGAACAGAGCCTCTGCTCCCCGGACTGCATCGTACATATCCGTGGTATATTCCACTTTGTCGCCCAATCTTTTTTGTGCCTCTTTCATCGCCACAGGATCGTACACCCGAACTCTGCAACCAACTTCCAGCAGTTTCTCGATGAGTACCAGAGAAGGAGCTTCACGCATATCATCGGTACCAGGTTTGAATGACAACCCCCATATCGCTACACATCGGCCTTGCACATTGCCTTTGTAATAGGTTGAGAACTTATCGAACAGAATACTCTTTTGCTTCTCGTTCACACGTTCAACGGCTTCCAATACTTCCATTCGATAGCCGTTGTCTTCTGCTGTTCTGATCAGTGCTTTTACATCCTTGGGAAAACAAGATCCTCCGTATCCGCAACCCGGGTACAGAAACTTGCTGCCTATACGTGAATCGGAACCGATACCGAGACGAACCATCGAAACATCTGCTCCCACCCGTTCGCACAAGTTGGCCACATCATTCATAAAGCTGATCCGAGTGGCCAGCATGGCATTGGCAGCATATTTGGTCATTTCAGCCGAAGCAATGTCCATGAAAAGAACACGGAAATTGTTTAAGAGCATCGGCTTATAAAGGCTTGTGATCAGTTCGCGCGCCCGGTCCGAATCCACTCCCACGACCACTCTATCGGGTTTCATGAAGTCATCGATGGCATTTCCTTCTTTCAGAAACTCCGGATTAGAAGCTATGTCGAAGTCAATCAGCACCTCACGCTTGTCCAATTCTTCCTGTATAGCCTTCCTGATCAGTCGGTACGATCCCACCGGCACGGTACTCTTGGTAACGATCAGAATATAACGGCTCATGGCACGGCCGATACTACGGGCAGCATCGAGTACATAGCTCATATCCGCACTGCCGTCTTCGCCGGCCGGTGTACCCACCGCTATGAATATAATATCAGCTTCCGGCACGGCTTGCTCTATCTCCGTTCCGAATCGCAGTCTGCCGGCTTTCACATTGCGAGCTATCATTTTTTCAAGCCCCGGCTCATAGATGGGGATAGTCCCGCTGTTCAGCTGCTCGATTTTATTTCTATCAGTATCTATGCAGCGAACATTTGCTCCCAACTCCGCAAAGCAAGTAGCACTGACCAGTCCCACATAGCCGATACCGACTACGGCAATATCCATATTGTAATAGCTGATTGAGTTCTTCGGCACAAAGGTAAGATAAAAAGGAGAAGCCTTATCGAGAGAAAGTCGGCTATTTCCTCGTCCTGTAGCAGGAATATAGTGCCTACTACCCGAAAGGACATGAGATACAATAACCCTGCGTATAAGTGTATATGAGCCGATAAACCGGCGACATGTCCGGACTTCCCACAAAAAAGAAATGGGCCGACTGCCAATACAAGCCTGCCCCATTTCCTTTGATCAACGAATCCCTTCTTTCAGAAGCGAAAGTCGATTACGCCTCTTCACCGGCAAATTCCATCAGATAAGCCTTGATAAATTCATCTATGTCGCCATCCATAACGGCATTGACATTGCTCGTCTGATAGTTGGTACGATGGTCTTTCACACGGCGATCATCGAATACATAGCTCCGAATCTGCGATCCCCACTCTATCTTTTTCTTGCCGGCCTCCACTTTGGCCTCTGCAGCTCGTCGGCGCTGTAGCTCCATCTCATAGAGCTGTGAGCGGAGCAGTCGCATAGCATTTTCGCGGTTATCGTACTGGGTACGGCTCTCCGTATTCTCGATCACGATTTCTTTATCCTCTCCCGTTTCAGGATCCTTGTACTTGTAGTGCAGTCGGACTCCCGTCTCTACCTTATTAACGTTCTGTCCACCTGCTCCACCTGAGCGGAAAGTGTCCCAGCTGATACCGGCAGCATTGATCTCGATCTCGATCGAATCGTCCACCAGCGGCACAACGAATACAGAGGCGAATGATGTCATACGTTTACCTTGTGCATTATAGGGAGAGACGCGAACGAGTCTGTGTACCCCATTCTCGCTCTTGAGAAATCCGTAGGCCAAATTGCCTTCCACCTGCATCGTCACAGTCTTAATACCTGCTTCGTCTCCATCCTGCCAGTTGGTTATCGTCACTTGATACCCCTGCTTGTCCGCCCAACGCTGATACATACGCACCAGCATGGAGGCCCAGTCTTGGCTCTCGGTTCCTCCTGCACCGGCATTCACTTTGAGCACGGCACCGAAGTGATCCTCTTCGGATCGGAGCATATTCTTCAGCTCCACCTCTTCTATCAGCCGGATGGCATGAGCATAGGCTTCATCCACCTCCTCTTCGGTAGATATACCCTCCTTGCAGTATTCATAAGCGAGCTTCACCTCCTCGGTAGCTGTGTCGATGGCATCGTAGTAGCCTATCCAGCTCTTCAGCTCTTTCACCTTGCGCATCTGTGCCTCGGCACGCTTATTGTCCTCCCAGAAGGCAGGATCCTGTGTGCGCAGTTCTTCCTCTTCTAATTGGATACGTCTGTTATCGACGTCAAAGATACCCCCTCAGCGCATCACGGCGCTCCAACAGAGAGTTCAGTTGGTCTATAGTAATCATCGATGATTATATGAGTTTTGTTAGTTTTTGCTTCGTTCGGTGGCCGAATAACATCTGCCGAAAAAACACTGTGCCCGAGTGCACTCCGTATGCTTCCGGGACAGTACATTGGAAAACGAGGCTCAAAGGTACATCTTTTCGATGGCTTCGGCATAGTGTTCGTTGATCACTCGCCTTTTGAGTTTCATCGTCTCGGTCAGTTCGCCCTTCTCCAGTGTAAAAGGCTCGGCGAGGAGCGTAATGTACTTCACCTTCTCGTAAGCAGCAAGCGAATCTTGTGCAGCCTCTATTCTGGCCATCATCAGGCGGTTGATTTCAGGATTTGCAGCCATCTCGTCCACAGCCATTGTCCGGGCCTGTTCAAGTCCCCTTTTGATGGCAGCCTGTCTTACCAATTCCCAATTCGGATAGACCAAGGCACTCACATACTTGAACCTGTCACCTATCACCGCTATCTGTTCGATGATGGGATCCTTGGTCAGCATCCCCTCAATCATCTGCGGAGCTATGTACTTTCCGTTGGCAGTCTTGTACAGGTCTTTTATCCTCTCCAGAAAATAAAGCGTTCCATCCGGATCCATGCGTCCGGCATCGCCCGTACGGAAATAGCCGTCAGGCGTGAAGGCTCCGGCAGTTTCCTCCGGCAGATTATAGTACTCGGACATGACGGACTCGCCCTTGACCAATATCTCGTTATTGTCCGGATCTATTCGGGCGTCCAGCCCCGGCATCACTTTGCCCATGGAGCCGATCTTGAATCCTCGCTGCGGATAGAAAGATACCGTGGCAGTCGTTTCGGACAGACCATATCCGACAATGATGGGAATGTTTACGGACTGAAGGAAGATGTTGATCTCATCCGATAGCGGTGCTCCGGCCGTGGGGAAATAACGCCCTCGCTGTAGTCCCAGTACGCGCTTGAGCAGGGTAAAAATAGTGCAGTTGTAAAAGGCATATTGCATACTCAGAAGCAGTGGCGCACGCTTCCCCTCATTCCAATAGTCGAGACGATAGCGTTGGCCTACGGCCATAGCACGCCTGTAGACACCTTTCAGGATGCGGGGAGAGGAGGCCATCTTCTCATTCACGCCCTGATACACTTTCTCCCAAAAGCGTGGCACGTTGCACATGAGTGATGGGCGTATCTGAGGTAGTGCCTCCAATACCTTCTTCGGATCTCTCAAGATAGCAATCCTCGTTCCCGTCGTCAGGCAAAAAAGCGTCCATGCCTTTTCGAAAATATGACTCATCGGCAGGAAAGCTATCGACAGCTCGCCCGGCCCATAGACGGGGATATGCTCGCTATGGACTTTCATCTGATACATCAGATTGCTGTGCAGGAGGAGGACGCCCTTGCTCCTACCGGAAGTGCCCGATGTATAGATGATCAGTGCCGGATCGGAAGGAATGGCTTCGCGAGAAGAGACTTTGACCTTGGTCTCGTTCGGCATGGAATCACCCAAACGAACAAATTCGGAAAAGTATTTCGAAGTCTTATCCTCCGGATTGAGCACCACGCGCTCATCGAATACGACTATGCGCTTTAGCGTACCATATTCTTTCTGTACCCGATAAGCATTGTTGTATTGGAACTGCTCTCCGACAAACAGTGTCTCCATGGATGAATCCTCCACGATGAACCGTAACTGTTCCGGTGAGCTTGTGGCATACAAAGGCACTACTACACCCCGCATGGCGAAGGCTCCCAACTCGGTATACAGACAGTGTACCATATTGGGGGAATAGATACCGATTCGTTCCCCCGGTTCCAAGCCGATCTCGGCTAATGCTTTCGCAGCATTCATGACGCCGGCTGCAAATTTGCTCCAGTTGATATTGCGCCACTGTTTGCTTTCGCGATCGTAGTACTTGATTATAGTCTTGTTTGGGGATTTTTCAGCCTGTCGCTGAGGCAATTCTGCCGGATGATAGATAGTGACCGCCATCATAAAATCGATATTTTGTCGGCACCTGTTTTATAGCTGCCGTTTCCGAGCACAAAGGTAGTCTTATTTGTATATTGTTTGACCAGATCAATGTACGGGGCAAGACAGAACAAATCGGAGGATTCGGATGTAGCTTAATTATACCGAATTTGAACCTCTAAGGCTTTCGTTTCGATATACGATTCTGCCACTTTTCTTTCCTGTTTTCAGGCAGTTGATCAAGATATTCCAATGCCTTTTCGCTATCCTTCTTGCCATACCAATATACGCTAACCAAAATTTCTATCAGTCTGCTATCTTTTGGTTTGATAGTAAGTCCCTTTAGAGCAAAGTCAATACAATCATCAAATTTTCCGAGAGTATCTAAAGTGCGACATAACCCATCGTAAGATTGGATGTTATACTGGTTAATCTCAATGGCAGACCTATAATAGTCCACTGCAGATTCCAAATAAACAACATTTTTATACCCTCCCCAAGCCCGATAGGTCTGTGCCAACTCATTTATGGCTCTATAGTTTTTATTATCGGCTAAGGGTTTGAGTTGCTCTACAGCCTGTTCAAATTTCGCATTCCGCTCCTCTCCTTCAAGTTCATTTGCCCAACTACGATAGAGAATGCCTAACTCATTCTTAGAGGGGATATGTCCCTCTTGAGACAGAGGTAGAAGCACCGATTCGGCTCGGCTATAATAGCCGATGCGTTCATCTCGATTAACCAGATCACCCCAACTACGATAGAGAATGCCTAACTCATTCTTGGCTGCCACATTACCCTCTTGAGACAGAGGTAGAAGCACCGATTCGGCTCGGCTATAATAGCCGATGCGTTCATCTCGATTAACCAGATCACCCCAACTACGATAGAGAATGCCTAACTCATTCTTGGCTGCCACATTACCCTCTTGAGACAGAGGTAGAAGCACCGATTCGGCTCGGCTATAATAGCCGATGCGTTCATCTCGATTAACCAGATCACCCCAACTACGATAGAGAATGCCTAACTCATTCTTGGCTGCCACATTACCCTCTTGAGACAGAGGTAGAAGCACCGATTCGGCTCGGCTATAATAGCCGATGCGTTCATCTCGATTAACCAGATCACCCCAACTACGATAGAGAATGCCTAACTCATTCTTGGCTGCCACATTACCCTCTTGAGACAGAGGTAGAAGCACCGATTCGGCTCGGCTATAATAGCCGATGCGTTCATCTCGATTAACCAGATCACCCCAACTACGATAGAGAATGCCTAACTCATTCTTGGCTGCCACATTACCCTCTTGAGACAGAGGTAGAAGCACCGATTCGGCTCGGCTATAATAGCCGATGCGTTCATCTCGATTAACCAGATCACCCCAACTACGATAGAGAATGCCTAACTCATTCTTGGCTGCCACATTACCCTCTTGAGACAGAGGTAGAAGCACCGATTCGGCTCGGCTATAATAACCGATGCGTTCATCTCGATTAACCAGATCACCCCAACTACGATAGAGAATGCCTAACTCATTCTTGGCTGCCACATTACCCTCTTGAGACAGAGGTAGAAGCACCGATTCGGCTCGACTATAATAGCCGATGCGTTCATCTCGATTAACCAGATCACCCCAACTACGATAGAGAATGCCTAACTCATTCTTGGCTGCCACATTACCCTCTTGAGACAGAGGTAGAAGCACCGATTCGGCTCGGCTATAATAGCCGATGCGTTCATCTCGATTAACCAGATCACCCCAACTACGATAGAGAATGCCTAACTCATTCTTGGCTGCCACATTACCCTCTTGAGACAGAGGTAGAAGCACCGATTCGGCTCGGCTATAATAGCCGATGCGTTCATCTCGATTAACCAGATCACCCCAACTACGATAGAGAATGCCTAACTCATTCTTGGCTGCCACATTACCCTCTTGAGACAGAGGTAGAAGCACCGATTCGGCTCGGCTATAATAGCCGATGCGTTCATCTCGATTAACCAGATCACCCCAACTACGATAGAGAATGCCCAACTCATTACGAGCTAAGATATTGTCCTCGGCCTTCAATCGTAACAATGTGCGCTCTGCTTCCTGCATATTATGTTCCCTACGCTCAATAATAGCTTCCTGCAGGAGTAAGTAGTTGTTTCCCTTAAATTTGTCCAACCCTTTTTTCAGGACATCTCGAGCCTGATCACTATCACCAATAATACAGTAGAGTACAGCCAGTTGATGAAATACGGCGGGATTATTGGATCCCCTTTCAAATTTGCAGAATGTTTCTAAAAATCTGATTGATGACTTAATATCATTGGAGAACAGCTTTTTTACATCAGAATTGGCAAAGAAGAGCTGTAATTTCGTCTCGTAATTTTTTCTACCATCTTCTGACCCGCATAATGCATGGTAACCGGCAAGCTCTAAGGCCTCAATATCACGTTCTTTGCCAAACTCATCAAGATAATAGGCCATATAGATATCATGCGTATGTGGTCGTTCGCCGGCTTCGACACGAAGCGTATCGGAAACCATTGGATGCAATGAATAGAAAAAATTGTCACCGGACTTAGTATAGCGAATAAGAGCCGTTGTTTCCTGTTCCTTTTCAAAGACACCGAGGTCACCATCCATCAGTTTGCACAAAAGAATCCTGGGAACCTCTTTGGTAGCCAAAGAAAGGTCGAGGAGCAGATCCTTTGTAGCTTGGCTTGGACACCGGGAGTAACTCCATAGAATCAGGTTTTTCAATTGCTGTACAGCTGAGAGGTGAGAATTGGTGAGATAATTCTCTACATCAAAAGAGTCATAGATATGAGGCTTTGCCAATATGTCCAAAAAAAGAATAACAGCGATTGGATACCCTTGTGTAATACGCCAAATACGATCTCTATCATTCTGTAAAAGAGGCTTGTATCCCATGCTTTGGATGTAATCATCCACTAAAAGGTCAAAAGCATTTTTATCCAAGTAATCGATCCTGATCGAACTTGCCACCAAATTCCTTGGAGGCTGTTCTCTTGATATAATGATTACTTGGTTATGCCTTCTCAATTCGAGCAAGGTTTCTCTAACGGACTCCGAATGAACCAATTCATGAAAATTGTCAAAAACAAGTATTTCATCGATATACTTTGCACGATCCACAAAATCACGATGAATAACACCTTCCCTATCATCCTCCTGAATATACCCCAACCCCATCTTATCGGCCAAAGTGCGTAGGGAAGTAGTACCATGATACCCTATATCGTAGTACAGGTATGGTCGTCCGACCTTTTGGAGGGCCTGGCTAATCAAATGAGTCTTGCCTATTCCACCTTCACCATACAGCCAACGCAGCCCCGGATCATTCTCCTCCATGAATTGGACAAGCTCAGGCATAAGGCCTTCTCTCCCGAAACAAGGTCTGTCCGACGCACAAATATTTTCCGAACAGGCACGGTGCTTAGCCACTTTCTTGACTAAATCTGTAATTAGGCAAGGTACTTGATTGAAATCATTAACATGAATAGGTATTAGATATTCTCTTTCAAGATTATTTTCTATGTGTTGGAGAATAAAGTGCTTCTTATCACTCTCTATCTTGTCTCGAAACCCATCCACATACTTTAGAATACGATCGATGTGTATATCGCCATCGAAGCCCCCATAACCGATAAAGAAGAATCGATAATTCGTAGCCAAATGCTTGAGAAAAAATGCTGCACATGTCTCTGACTCTACCTGCTGAGCATTGTAAACTTGACGATACTGGTCCTCAAACACCACGCACCCATTAGGATCTTCTACAGAGCCGTGCAAATGCCAAAGGAAACTCCGATGCCGTTCTTCACCGATAAGCACTTGATATTTGGTTGTTAGATGAGGCAGTATGATATGACAATCCGCCCACCCCACTGTTTTATCCATGGCAAGATCATAATTCGTAGTAATTACTTTCTTGCTCAGCAGCCAAATTTGCTTGAAAGGAGTGTAACAAGGATCTTGAAGATCATCTTTTCTTAACTGAAAAATCTGTGGAAGCTTATTTAGTAACTGCTCTTTGGAGTCTTTCAATAGCTCTATAGAGTCTATGAGACTTTGTTTTCCTTTGGAAAGATTTTCTTTAAATGTCTGTAGCTCCTCTAAATTGGATTGAAAATGAATCTCAGCTAATTGCTCAATCAATTTAGTCCAACATGGGAAGCCCAATCCCGCAGAGTAACCTGCGCCTATCCAGATTACTACATGCCCTTCTCTCAGAGCATCGACTAATTCGTTGTATTCTTGGCTATAATTTCCTTGTTCATCTTGCCATAGGGAGGGAGATATAATATTGGGCACACACATAGGAGTTCTGAGTTACTGAGTTATAAACAAGAAAGTATTTTATGGAGTATTAAGCAAATATATACAAGAATTTCAAAAAACAGCCCTGTCAATAAAACCATAAAACGGACTTTCTCAAACGAATAATTAAGCCTTGCTCTTTCGGGCCTGTCATTTTTCGCTACCTTTGCAGCGTCTGACAAGCCTCTCTTTCATGGAATGGAAAGACGGATAGGACTAAAGCAAGCGTTTTCTTGCTGAATACAAGTAGATTCAAAGATATATTGTACAAAAAATGATTGCACGATTAGAGACTTCGGCTTTTGCTATTAGTACATACTTGGCAGCAAGTACGACTACCCAACTCTCCTGCTTTACGCCTGATAATGATCCGATATGCCACAAGGATTTCGGACAAAGGGGCTTACTATGCTATGACGAGTAGAGTGGAATAAGACTTCGACACCACCTCAAACTTATAAGGCACCCACTCGATTCAGCTACGAATCGAATGGGTGCTTCTTTTATTTCAGCTCCCGAATCGGCCTTTTTCATCCTGCTATTTATATATAAATCATTTACGATCTATATATTTATAGAAAACGATCTGTATATTTATTGCAAATGATTTATATATAAATCGTTTCCAGATCTCTTTTAGATCAAAACTCAAACTGAAAAAGTCCGTTTTCTCATCTCTTCGACTTCAAAATCCGCTTCCATTCTGGTGCTTATTTGGAATCATTCCAAACTCATCTTCGTTGTTGAAAACTTTTTTGGCTCGTATTTGGGTATTGCGAAAACATAAAGGAGAATTGCAAGCCAAAGAGATAAAAAAGCATAAAGAAGTCGCATTCACAAGGAAAAAGAAAGCTCAAAGACCTTAATTCTGCATATAAAATCGACAACCAGTTGCATTATGCCCTCCGATAAAGAGCTATGCAAGAAAACGACCTCAGAATACCGTGTTATTGCCTATTGAAGGAGGTATCGAAAAGCCATTATCCTTTAATCGCACATAAAAAAACAACGAGGTGGAATGATTTTTATCAGGTTTGGGCGAAAATATCTGCAAAAGACAATAAGATGACCAACAAATGGCAAATCCCTGAAGAGAATCTTTGGAATATCAAAAAAAATCATGAATATTGCAGTTGAATATGCATATTGCGATCAACAAACCGCATGCTTACCCGGAATATCAATCAAATGAAATAGATTCACATAGGAATTACAATCAATAATATTTGAAGCTATTAATACTACAAATAGCCTTGATGAATTTCTTAAAAAAAGAACCGTTTAAAATATTCTCTATGATTTATCTGCTGTTAGATACAATAACAAACCGTGCCGGTACAGAACGCGCCGTGATCAACTTGGCTAACAACCTGCATGCCAATGGTCATCGCGTATCATTAGTCAGCGTTTGTACAAAAGAAGGAGAGCCTTCCTTCCAAGTAGAAAAAGGAATAGAAGTCCACCATCTCGGAATTAGGCTTTATGGCAATGCATTAGCCCGTAAAACAGTATATTTCAAGGCTTATCGAAGGATAAAAGCCCTATACAAGAAGCGTGAACCGGTTTTATTGATAGGGACTAATATTTTTATCAATACAATTTTGTCTCAGATCAGTAACAGAGGCAGAATATTTACGATCGGATGCGAACATATCTCTTATGATATTGCCCGCCCTATTACAAAACGCATAAGGGGGTTTCTGTATTCAGGGCTTGATGCCGTTGTAGCACTGACAAAAAGAGATCAGCAATCATTCGAGGCAATCTTACGTGGACGCTCTAAAGCATATGTCATACCCAATCAAGTTTCATTTACTACAGTCCAAAGAGATGCTACTACTCACAAACAAATGTTGGCGATTGGCAGGCTTACCTACCAGAAGGGTTTTGAGTTCATGATAGAAGATGCATCACGAGTGCTGCGAGAAAGGCCTGATTGGAAGCTTATCATAGTCGGAGATGGCGAAAATGAATCGATGCTACGTAAAGAAATTGCATCTCGCAATATGGAGTCGCAAATAGAAATACATCCATCTACACCGGAAATTCGCAAATACTACGAATCATCTGCTATTTATCTAATGACGTCCCGTTTCGAAGGACTACCAATGGTACTTCTCGAAGCAGAAGCATATGCACTACCTATAATCTCATACGATTGTCCGACCGGCCCGAGGGAACTGATCGAAAACGGTCGCAATGGTTTCCTTGTGCCAATGGAAGCACATGAAGACTTCGCGGATAAGTTACGCTTATTGATGGATGATGAAACTCTTCGTAAGAAAATGGGACAAGAATCAGAGTTGATGGTCAAATCTTACTCTCCGGCAAATATCTATGAATGTTGGAAGAAACTATTCGTCGAAATCGGCTACATGAATTAACTCTCGTTTTATATCTGAGCGAATTATGAATAAAAGCCCTCGTGGAAATTTTCACAGATCATAAAAAGTTCTATTTCAGATTTTTACAATACGATAAGCGCACCTCTACTTAGGAATTGATCCGGAGAAAATCCTTATGAGAATGAGACTTAAGGAGATTAAAGAAATCGGAGTAAGCTTTAAGGCTAAGAGAAACCAAATATCAGACGCCTTTCAAGGTATTTATTCGAAGAATTTGGTCAGAGTACTGTACTTGATACCGGAATGTGTACATTCCAACCATCGACATCGTATTTTCCTACATAATGAAGAATTTGCTACCTTTGGAAAGGTAGGCCGAAACGGCATTCTACCGGCCATAGACAAAAGCATATTCATCATGAACAATTTCAAGTTTAAGAATCCTACCGAACTTATCTTCGGACAAGGGATGATCAAAGAGCTACCCAAACGAGTGCCGGCCGGTGTTCCTGTCTTAGTCACTTTCGGTAGCGGTAGCGTTCGATACAATGGCGTATACCGGGCCGTAAAGGATGCACTTGAGGGCTATGATTTGGTGGAATTTTGGGGTATTGAGTCCAACCCCAAAATAGAAACTCTTCGGAAAGCCATAGCCATGGGCAAAGAACATAATTGTCAGTTCGTTCTCGCCGTCGGTGGCGGTTCGGTAATAGATGGCAGTAAGCTGATCGCAGCAGCCATCCCCTACGAAGGAGATGCATGGGAGCTGGTACTCAAAGGTTATAGCCGAGACACGATACTCCCACTTGGAACGGTGTTGACCATACCGGCTACAGGATCGGAAATGAACAGCGGGGCTATTATCTCGAGGGAGGAGACGAAGGAGAAGCTCGTTTTCCGAGGCAATTTTCCCGTTTTTTCCATCCTCGATCCGGAGGTGACCTTCAGCCTTCCTCCCTATCAGATAGCTTGCGGGCTGGCTGACAGCTTCGTCCATGTCATAGAACAGTACATAACGACTCCGGGCCAAAGCCGTCTGATGGATCGATGGGCGGAGAGCATTATGCTTACGCTGAAAGAGATTGCCCCTCTGATCCGTGAGAATCCGCACAGCTACGATCTGATGGCCGATTTTATGCTCTGCGCCACGATGGCACTGAATGGATTTATCGCCATGGGCGTCACACAAGACTGGGCTACACACATGATCGGTCATGAGATAACGGCACTGACCGGACTCACACACGGACACACGCTGGCCATAGTGCTACCGGGTACTCTTCGCACCTTGGGACACGATCACAAGCGGGAGAAGATGCTCCAATATGCCGAACGAATCTGGGATATAAAAGAGGGAACAGAGGAGGAGCGTATAGACGCAGCTATTGCTCGGACGGAGGAATTCTTCCGCGAACTCGGACTGAAGACCCGTCTGGAAGAAATGCACATAGGATCGGATGTGATAAAGGAAATAGAGCGTCGATTCATCGAACGAGGGGTCAGCTATGGCGAAGCATTGGATGTCGACGGGCCTATGGCTCGCTGCATACTCGAAGCATGCCGATAAACTTCTTGACAGATCTGTGATTAAACTCACAACAAAAAAGTGAATCCGATTGTTATAAGGACGGTTGCCAAACTCAGCACTGATTGCTATTATGGTGATACCGTGACTCAAAACATTAAAAACAATAAGTAAAGAACAATGAGAAAGATTGTAGTTACAGCCCTCATGGGTATCGGTCTCTTGGTAGGCACGACGGTAAATGCTCAAACGCAAAAGAAAGTAGAAACTGCTAAGACAGAACAAACGGTAAAGAAACAAGAGTGCACCCACCACCACGACAAAGCTTGTGATGCCAAGAAAGCCGGCGAGAGTTGCAAAGACAAGGCTAAAAATGCCAAAGACTGCTGTAAGGATAAGGCCAAGGATGCCAACGCAAAAGATTGTAGCAAGGACAAATCCAAAGACTGCAAAAAAAGTGACTGCCACAAGTCAGAAAAAGGCGAGTGCAAGAGCAAGCACGGCCACAAATCTTGCGAAGGCAAAGGCAAAGACAAAGCTCAAGCAGGAAATTGCCCACACGCCAAGAAGCACGAAAAGGCAACTGATAAGCAATAAAAAAGAGAGTCAAAAAAGACTCATTAAAATTATTGTTGCTTTTTAGCAATTTACAAAACCGATTGGAAGGACTTAATTCTCAGAGTTCGCCAATCGGTTTTTTATATATCTTTGTCCGCATAGCATTATAATTTTGACAAATTAAGCGGCAATAATAATTATGACTATCAGCAAGTTGTGCAATAGGATTTTCGGCGAGGCTATTCAGGCCTATAACGTCACTGACAGCGTAGATGCACCGTGCAACAATCCATATCGGCCTCAAACGATCGAGCATTATTTATTTTTGAAGAATTGGATCGATAATGCCCAGTGGCATCTCGAAGATATTATACGTGATCCCAACATCGATCCGGCTGATGCGCTGGTAATCAAACGCCGTATCGACAAATCCAATCAAGACAGGACGGATCTGGTGGAGTTGATAGACAGCTATTTTCTCGATACATACAAGGATGTGAAGGTACTGCCCGATGCTACGATCAACACCGAAAGTCCGGCATGGGCAATCGATCGCCTCTCGATACTGAAGCTCAAAATCCACAACATGCGCTTGGCTACGGAGCGTCCCGATGCCGATGATGCACACCGTGCCAAATGCCAGGAGAAGCTCCGAGTGCTTATCGAACAGGATGCTGACCTCTGCACGGCTATCGACCAGCTTGTGGATGATATTGCAGCCGGTCGCAAGTACATGAAAGTGTACAAGCAGATGAAAATGTACAACGATCCCACTCTTAATCCGATTCTTTTGGGCAAGAAGTAGAAAGCGACCGTTCCCCGCACTCATCATTCCTTCCTTACGGACAACTGCCGGTTCCCCGTTTTTTACCTTTCTGTCGTTCTCCCATGGCTCGATATCTGATAGTCCGCTTGTCGGCAATAGGCGATGTGGCAATGACAATACCGGTTTTGTATGCGGTAGCCAAGGCATACCCACAGCATAGTTTCACACTACTGACCCAGCCTTTCCTGACATCGCTACTAATCAACCCTCCGAACAATTTGGAAGGGATGGGGATCGACATCAAGCACGAAGAGTCTTCCTTGGTCGGTCTTCTTACCTATATCGGACGACTCAAGGATGAACAGTTCGACTATGTCATCGACCTGCACAATGTAATACGTTCCAAAATCATTCGCTTCTATCTTCGCTTTTTCGGAGTCAAAGGTTTCAGTCTGAAGAAACCGCGACTACAGCTTCGGCAGCTTACGGCTAAGCCACCCAAAAAGCCAACCCGATTGCCTTCCGTAATAGAACGATACGCTCAGGTTTTTCACAAAGCCGGACTTGAAATACATCCTCCCTACCCCATCCTTCTGAACGACTCCGGACATATCTCTACCGAACTGCCGATAGTGGAGATAGGCTCCGGACACCACCTCATCGGGATAGCACCGTTTGCCGGTCATGAAGCCAAGACATATCCGCCGGAAAAAATGCACGAGGTGGTACGTACCCTTGCCGAGAGAGACGATGTGCAGATTTTTCTTTTCGGGGGTAAGGGGAAAGAAAAAAACATACTGGAGCAGTGGGCAGACGAATCGCCACGCATCGTATCCGTTGCCGGTCTGCTGTCGCTGCCGGAAGAGCTATCTCTTATTCATGCCTTGCGCTGTATGGTTTCGATGGATAGTGCCAATATGCACTTCGCATCATTGGTAGGTACACGAGTTATCTCCATCTGGTGTGCCACGCATCCGGCAGCAGGATTTCTCGGATATGGTCAGCGTATAGAAGATTGTATCGGAGCAGACTTGGATTGCCGGCCTTGCTCCGTTTTCGGCAATAAACCCTGCTTCCGCAAGGATTATGCATGCCGTACTCAGATTGAACCTCAACTTATCATTAACAAAATAGTTTCCACACTTACTGATTTGAATTCAGATGAAACTGAGAATTAATAAGCTGATTAGCGATGCCGGACTCGGCTCTCGCCGCGAAGCAGAGAAATACATCACCGAAGGAAGAGTGAAAATCAATGGTCGAATCGCTCGCTTAACGGATTTGGTCTGCGAAAAAGACATTGTTCTTCTTGATGATATTGACATTCCTATCAAGGATCTCATTCGTGAAGAAATCTCCCTGCGCAAATATGAGGAACGGCTCGCTCCCTCCGCCTCCAATCAAGGCAGACAGGATGAAAAGCGAAAGAATCCGCGTCCTAAACAACACAAAGAGGTCCCGTCGCAACGCAATGCCGGGAAACCTCGTTCCGAAAGCAGGATTCGCAATCGTTGGGAAGAAGGTGATGAGGATGATTTTGACTTCGATAGAGGACGCGGTTTTCGGAAAGGAAATAGAAAGAACGACTCATCTGTAAAAAAATTCCGACACTAAGCAGAGCCTAAAAAGTTGAGGTTTAGAAAAAAGAAGGCGCAGACTCCTTGGATATAGGAGTCTGCGCCTTCGCATATTATTTCTTGTAGAAATCGTATCTGCGGTAAGACTGTTGCATGGGAGTTTCATTGAGCTCTTTTGCTGCAGAGCTGATTCTTAGTGTCTTCGGGAAAGGTCAAACCTCCGGTATATGGGCACCGAGCAAATAGAAATTTCACCAAGTTTCCATCAGAGAAGTACCCCTTTCCTTGTCAAATAAGTGAGAAATAAGGAATGATTGTAGGCCGTTTCTTGCTTCCTGCACGATGCAGGACGCGATTGTCAGCTGATTCTTGCTTCCTGCACGATGCAGGACGCGATTGTCGGCTGTTTCTTGCTTCCTGCACGATGCAGGACGCGATTGTCAACTGATTCTTGCTTCCTGCACGATGCAGGACGCGATTGTCAACTGATTCTTGCTTCCTGCACGATGCAGGACGCGATTGTCAACTGATTCTTGCTTCCTGCACGATGCAGGACGCGATTGTCAGCTGATTCTTGCTTCCTGCACGATGCAGGACGCGATTGTCAACTGATTCTTGCTTCCTGCACGATGCAGGACGCGATTGTCAGCTGATTCTTGCTTCCTGCACGATGCAGGACGCGATTGTCAGCTGATTCTGCTCCCATCAATGCGCTAACTATCAGCTGTTTGCAACTATTTTATAGGACTTTCATTGAAGTCTTTTGCCGCAGAGCTGATTCTTAGTTTTTTTTCAGATCAGGCAAAAAGAAAGAGCGAGGAGGTAATCCAACTCACAACTCACAACGAATGTCAGTAACAGCATCACCAGTTCTACGCGCCGATTGATACGAATAGCAATCTGCATATCTGCCGTTGCCAGTTCACGTTCGTTATGGCCGATATAAGGCTTGCTGATGCTTTCTCCAAAATAATCATGTGTACCCCCGAAACGGCAATTCAATATACCCGCAAGAGCTGCCTCGGGATAACCGGAGTTAGGACTTGCATGTTGCCGACCATAACGACGAACAAAAGAGAACAGGTGGAGCTTCCCACTCACGAGAATCATCAGCCATGCCGTAAGCCTTGCAGGAATATAGTTGGCGACATCGTCGATTTTGGCAGCTATCCGCCCGAAAAGAAAATACCGTGCCGTCTTATAGCCGATCATCGAATCAAGGGTATTGATCATCTTATAGGCCATCATCCCCGGCAATCCCAGCCACATATACCAGAACATAGGGGCTACAACTCCATCGCTCAGATTCTCCGACAAAGTCTCCAAAGCTGCCGTCCTGACTTCCTGCGCCGACAGAGCAGCCGTATCGCGCCCTACGATTCGCGTCACCTGTTTGCGCCCTTCTTCAAGCGAACGATCGACTGCTTCGAATACCATACGTACTTCACGAATAAGGGTAGTACCTGCCAAACAGAAGAAAATGCCGATAGCCAAAATAAGAGAAGCCACAGCAAATGCAACAGCAATCCGGAAAAAATCGTCCAGCAAAATGGTATAAACACAGACAAAAACAAGCCCCAAGAGGATCAATAGGGCCAAAAGAAAAACGGCAACGATATAGAACACCGACATGAAGGCGCCTTTCACCTTGCGGTAGTTTCCTTTATTCAACCTTTTCTCTCCGAATGCAATCATGCGACCGAAGCCGACTATAGGATGCGGAAGAGAAAGAGGATCTCCTAAAAAGTAGTCTGCCAACCATCCCAGCAACAGCGGCAATAAAAAAAGAAGAAGAATTAAAACAGATCCCTGCATACCGAACAGAAAATTAGAAAGAAATCGATCGAAGTGCATCGATCAGCCAATCGTTCTGCTCACGTGTCTGTGTAGCTATACGAATACAATGGGTATCCAAGCCCTCAAAGTTGGAGGCATCCCGAATCAGCAGACCGTATTGATCAGCCAAAACAGCTTTCAGATCGGCAGCTGAATGATGACGGCAGCGAACCAGCATGAAATGGGTATCAGTCGGCTCCACCTCATAACCGGCCATTGAGCCGATAGCCGTGCGTAGCCGTTCGGTTTCCGCATGCAGCTCGGCCAAAGGTATAGAAGTGGGAAATCCCTGTTGCACCAGATACTCACCGGCAGCAATGGCAAGAGCATTCACCGACCATGGCATGCGGCAAACTCTGATCCTTTCGGTCAGAGAAGCGTGTGCTGTCAGGTATCCGAGGCGTAAGCCCGGTATTGCAAAACGCTTGGTAAGCGAATGCAGCAGCAAAAGATTGGGGAGAGAAATCGCCTCTTTCGTGCCGAGGACTTCGGCTGTGGAAAAGTATTCGTAAGACTGATCCACAATGAAAATCGTGGACGGACACTCCCGAACGATACGATACAACTCGCTTGCCTTCCAAACGCGCCCCGTCGGATTGTTCGGATTACAGAGCCAGACCATATCATATCGAGAAGAAGCCTCTTCGGGCTTGGAAATAAAATCCACACCATGGCCATGCAGCCGGCAAGCATCGGCATATTCGCTGAAAGTGGGAACTACTACGGCCGAAGAAGATCCACGGAAAGCCTGCGCTATGAGATAAATAGCTTCCGTGGCACCGCTGGTCACACTGATTGAATCGGCAGCTATACCGTGATAATCGGCCAAACCTTTCTCCAAAGAATAAGGCTCCGGCTCCGGATAGGAACCGATGCTATCCAATCTCTTGTGAAGGTGATCCAGCAATCCCTGACGCTCGGTGGCGTTATAAACATTCGAACTGAAATTTGCCCGAATGGGGCCGTGACGGTAGAGGTCGTCTCCGTGTCCTTTAATCATCGTCTTTCATCAGTTGGTAAATCAGCGGGACATCGGCATATCGTCTCAGATGGTCGGCCAATTTATCGTATTGCTCATCCTTATAGCGGACATAGTCGAAGCTTTTCCGCTCTTCCATTTTGTCTGCATACGGTGAAAGCAGATAGTCTATTACGGCCGGATTGTCCAGGATACCATGCACATAAGTACCCATACAAGTAGCATCCACGAAATATCCATCCTCTGTTCCATCCGAGAGTCGATTCAGTGGAGAAGATGCTGCACCTTCGACAGGCATCGTCCGCCCCATATGAATCTCATATCCCTCGCATTCATCCGTATGATCCAGAAAGCGAAATGCCGTACGACGTGTCACCTTCTCGCCTGTCATCACAGTCGTTACAGGCAGCAGACCGAGACCGGGCAGGCGTTCTATATCGCCCTCTATATGGTCGGGATCGCAAACCTCCATGCCCATGAGTTGGAATCCGCCACATATCCCCAGTACCGTTGTCCCGTCGCGATGTGCCTGTACGATAGCTTGTGCCGCACCATTGCGCCGCAATTCATAGAGATCGGCCAAGGTACTCTTGCTGCCGGGTAGAATGATAATATCGGCCTTGCGCAGCTCTTCCGTATTGTTCGTATAATAAAGGTGTACGCGAGGATCGCGTTCCAAAACGTTGAAGTCCGTATAGTTCGATAAGTATCGCAGCAGGACTACAGCCACATTCACCCGTCCCTGTCCGGCAGCATACTGCTTGACCGACAGTGCTACGGAGTCTTCCTCCTCGATATGAATATCCTTATAGTAAGGAATTACTCCCACAACGGGAATACCGCACAATTCCTCAAGGATCTTTTTCCCTTCGTCGAAAAGGCGAAGATCGCCCCGAAACTTATTGATCATGATGCCTCGCACATACTTTCGCTCTTCGGCAGAGAGCAACATGATAGAACCGTAGACCGAAGCAAACACTCCTCCACGGTCGATGTCGGCCACAAGGATCACGCATGCACCTGCATGGATGGCCATCGGCATATTGACTATATCGGTATCGCGCAGATTCAATTCGGATATACTGCCCGCTCCTTCCATTACAACGGGGCTGAAACGAGAAGCCAAGCGGTCGAAAGCGGCGTACACCTCCGTACGCAGTTCGTCCCTCCCCTCTCGTCGAAAGTATTCGTAAGCATCCCGATTGCCTATCGGACGGCCATTGAGCACGACCTGTGAAGTATGATCCGAACTCGGCTTGAGCAGCACGGGATTCATATCCGTATGACATGGGATGCCGGCAGCTTCGGCCTGCACAGCCTGCGCTCGTCCGATCTCCAAACCTTCGGGCGTGACGAACGAATTCAAAGCCATATTCTGCGCTTTGAACGGGGCCGGATGATAACCGTCCTGCCGAAAAATGCGACAGAAACCCGTAGCGATAATACTCTTGCCTACATCGCTGCCTGTGCCGACAAACATAATCGGCCGTAGCTTTCCGCCTTCCGTCATTTCTTCTTTCTCTTATAGGCGAATCTATGCCACTTCTCCTCGCTCCAACCCTGCTGCTGCATTTCGTGCCGAGCCATCACGAAGAAAAGATCGGACAGGCGATTCATCCACTTCAAGATTGCATCCGGAACTTCATCGGATCGGTGCAGTGTCCACAACCTTCTTTCCGCTCGGCGTGCTATCGTACGAGCCAACTGCAAATGAGCAGAAAGCGGCGTACCGCCCGGAAGAATGAAGTAGCCGTTGTCGGTTGTTTCGGCCAAAAGCCTGTCGATAAAAGCCTCGCAGTCGGCTGCTGCTTCTTCGGGGAAATGATTGGGATTCTGCTCACGCTTGCCGGCAGGAGTGGCCACTATACTCATCGCTGCCATCATCCGCATCTGAATGTCGTACAGCACGGTCTGACGCTCATCCTCCTCCGGCAGGAATGTCCGGATCATGCCGATGGCAGCATTCAGCTCATCCATCGTGCCGTAGGCTTCCACTCGTACATCATCTTTGGGGACACGTTCCCCACCGAATATGCCGGTGGTTCCTTTGTCTCCTGTCTTCGTATATATCATAGATTACATCGTTTCGCTTCCATCAGTCGAACCACGTCCACAGATCGTCATGCTCACCCCAGTAGAGATGCGTATATCCGGCCAAGAGATTCTTGTATCGGTATAGCGGAGTCTCCACGGCTTCGCCTCGCACATTGTACTGCTGTGCTACGGACGGCGTAGAGCCGATAGTGGAAGAGTAGTGAAATTCATGTCCTCGTAGCTCTTTCCCCTTGTACACCATCCGCCTGTAGCCGAGGTGCAGGCGCATTCCTTCCATCGTAGCCGCTTCAGACAATACGCCACACATGGGATAGTCCCGTCCGTCCATGCCCCGTATCGTATCGCAAAGGTACATCATACCGCCACACTCGGCGAGAGCATGGCCTCCCGACTCTATATAGTCCCGTACCGACTGCTTCATGGAGGCGTTGGCACTCAATGCCGGCAGGTAAAACTCCGGATAACCGCCGGGCAGATACAGGAAATCGCAATCAGCGGGCAGACGATTGTCTCGCAAAGGACTGAATCGAAGAACTCTTCCCCGGCTTTCGAGCCGACGAATATTCTCCCGATAGGTGAAGTTAAATGCTTCGTCATCCGCCATCGCAATACATTTCCTCCCGTGCAAAGAAGACTCCGTAAAGCTCTCTTCTTCGATAACCGGATCGACATCGGAGGCCATCAGGCCAAGCAATCTCTCCACATCCACATACTTCTCGATGGCATCTGCCACCCTATCCGGCAAATAATCATAACGGGCTAAATCTTCCACAGACAAACCCAAATGCCGCGACGGTACTTCCAAATCTTTCATCTTCGGCAAGTAACCGAGGCTGGCCACACCGGCATCCGCCGCCGCTTCCTCCAAATAGCGATAATGCGAAGCGGAGCCTACCTTATTGAAGACGACACCCACCGGAGCCACACCCGGACGAAAGTGCTTGAAGCCATAGAGTATCGGAGCCACGGAATAGGCCGTACTGCCTGCATGGATCAGAAGCAATACGGGAATACACAGATTTTCGGCCAAAAGGGCACTGCTACCCGTCATACGGTCGTATCCGTCGAATAAGCCCATCACCCCCTCTACGATGGAAACATCGGCTTCGCAGCCATAGCGATCATAGAGTCCGGCGATATGCTCCCGGCTCATCATGAAAGCATCCAGATTCACCGTTTCCGTTCCGCATGCAAGGCGGTGATACTTAGGATCGATATAGTCGGGACCGCATTTGAAAGGCTGCACTTTGAGACCGCGTCTTCGAAGCAATCGTAGCAATCCGAGCGTGAAAGTAGTCTTTCCACCACCCGATGAAGCAGCACTGATAAGGAGATGAGAGCGTTTGATAGGAACAAACAATTATATGAGTTAAAAGAATCGGTATTTACGGACAAAAGCCAAGGAAGAGAACGAAAGGCCTCCCGATCGAATGGATAGCTGCACACAAACACTGTCGGCTACAACCCTCTCCTCCGAACACGATCCCCCTATCCATTTTCCATCACTTTAGCGATCGCTAATTTAGAAATACTTCCCCATCAACAGCACAACTTCCCCTCTTTCTCCTTTCGGAATAATAGTTGTCTCCACCCTTCTAACTAAGGGTATTCCCAACGCTAAGACACTTCTTCGTTATTGCTACTAAGTTGTCTCCACCCTTCTAACTAAGGGTATTCCCAACCGAACTCTAACAAAACAAATTCTTGATGAAGTTGTCTCCACCCTTCTAACTAAGGGTATTCCCAACGTAGGCTCTTTGTGCCTCTACGCCATCTCCGTTGTCTCCACCCTTCTAACTAAGGGTATTCCCAACTTTCAGTATGATAATAAAAATACAGCATGGTTGTCTCCACCCTTCTAACTAAGGGTATTCCCAACTCCCGCAACGGGGACAAAATAGCGAATCATGTTGTCTCCACCCTTCTAACTAAGGGTATTCCCAACAAAGAAACGCCCGTGCGGCAAAAACGAAGAGTTGTCTCCACCCTTCTAACTAAGGGTATTCCCAACAGGTGTAGCATTCTTTAATGAAGATAGAAAGTGTTGTCTCCACCCTTCTAACTAAGGGTATTCCCAACAAACAATACAAACAACAAATATTATGACAAGTTGTCTCCACCCTTCTAACTAAGGGTATTCCCAACAATAATGTAGTTGGGTCAGTGGCTTCGGTAGTTGTCTCCACCCTTCTAACTAAGGGTATTCCCAACAAAACTAGAAGCATTAGAAACCACTCTAAAGTTGTCTCCACCCTTCTAACTAAGGGTATTCCCAACTTCAAATAAGCACGATATAATGGAACAATTGTTGTCTCCACCCTTCTAACTAAGGGTATTCCCAACAAAACTAGAAGCATTAGAAACCACTCTAAAGTTGTCTCCACCCTTCTAACTAAGGGTATTCCCAACCGACCCTTTATAAGTCATTGATAGGTTGAGACATATTATTCAAAAGCTTTCCAAAAAATCTATTTTCAGGGTCGAGAATCGGAAGAATTTTCCGAATTATCATTTCGTATTTTTTCCATAATGAATCTACCAGAGAACTACCTTCCGGCAGATCTTTGGCAGAAGATCCCTCAATGCTACCGACCTTTGCACTCACATCTCGGTAAATAAGAGGCATTTCTGCAGCGCAGGGAAATTGGTTGTGAGCAGCCTTGTTGCGAATCAGAATCAGGTATTGGCTTTCGTCAGGAGTCAGACAGCCTTTCTTCTCCACCAGCATCTTCACCAGTGTAGAATGCTCTCCGCTCTTACCCTCCCTGCTCGACGACTCGTGCAAATACGGCTTCAAGTCGCGATCAGACATGATGGCTCCTTCGAGTGCAAATGCCCAATCGAAGATTTTGATGCGGCAGCGATCATATTCGCCCAACAAAGTCTTGACTTCATCCAACGTAGCTTTGTGCTCGGGAAAGTGGGACATAAGTCCGGGTACCCTTCGATCGTACCGGTAGCGTATGTACTTGGACCAATCCTTACGCTTGCTCTTGATTTCGATCGTTGCCGGCACAAGAGAAAGAGAATTATCACCCCCTTCACCCTCTTTCTCCAAGACCTTAGCATGGACAGCCAGCGAGAATTGGTTCTCCTCATCCAATATGCTGTCTATGTTTTTCAGTCCGGGCAGAATATCCTCTTCTCTATCGGTCATCATCTTGTTGATGGCCATCAGCATAAGCCGATCGTCTTCTTGCACGAGGCGGAGCATAAATTCACGTTCATTGACAGCTCGGTGAAAGCTCCGCTTGATGTCGGCAGCCAAGTCAGGAGGGACAGGCTTACCGGCAGTTCGCAGTTCTCGCTTTTTGTCCCGTACGGTCTTCTCCATCAGATGCGTGTAGCAATCGGCGAATTTCTTTCCGTCTGACGGTATATAAGATACAGATTTGCCGTGGATATTCAGCTCTCTGCGCAGTCCATAGAAAGGCTGCATACCATCGGGGTACTTGGTACTCCACCAGTCCTTAAAGGCCTCATTCCATTTCTTCTTTCCGTCTTTGACCTTGAGTAGCTCCATGACCTTGCTATCGAAGAGATGCGATGGCAGATCTATGGGGTGGGCTTGCTTGTTTCGGATCCAGTCCTGAAGGTCGTTCTGCTCCTTCATCCGCCGACGGATGAGGAGGGGCAGTAGTTTTCGTGCTTCGCCATCCGGCACGAAAAAGACGCTTATCCGCCTTTTTGTATTCTCGTCCTGTTCCGGCCGATAGAAAATTTTTGCCAACCATTCCCGTTTCTTCTCGAGATAGCATTTGTAGAAGCCTTCCGTATACCGATGAGCTGTCTCCATGGTCGCGGAAAGGAACGGATGCCCGGAAGAGGGGTCAAGAAGGCGCAGTTCTGCCACGATAGCCCTGAATTGGCGGCGATTCTCTTCTCCGGCATATTGTGCCAGAGAGCGTTGCATCTCATTGTAGTAAGCGGAGGTGATCAGCTTCTTCGTCTCTTCGCTTATGATCATGCGGACGATGTCCTGAGAGAGGAAGGTAGCCATTTCACCGACGAGAGGTATGGCACGAGCTTTCCCATCGCCATCCTTCCGAAACTTCCGCAGGCGTAGTCGGCAGTCTTCATTGAGCTGCTTGACATAAGTACGAAGCTTGACTGAATGGCTTGCAGGCCTGATATTCATCCATTCATCCAGAAGACGTGAGGGCAGTTGTCTCTGATCCATATCGAATGCCGACAGCAGTTGGCTATTGAGCTTGTCTTTCCTCCCCTTTATCTCCTGCTTGTATTTCTCCAAAGTCGTTTCAGCCTTTTCCCTCCGGTCTTTGCTCTTCGGATTCTGTGGAGGGATAAATCGGTGGCGCATCTCAGGGAATAATGCCGAAAACTGTAGTTTTCCCTCTGCCGTTTCATCCAGGATCCGATTCGCTTTTCTGAGGAAATCACTCTGCATACGGCTGAAGCTCCCCTCACACAGCAACTCCATCAAGAGAAGCTTACGAAGGTCGTGCACACTGATAAATCCCATCGACTGAGGATTGCTCAAGGCCCTCTTCTCCCCTGTCTTACTCTTAGGATATACAGGGTCGGATGTATGGCAATAGCCTATCTTATTGTCGTATATGGCATAGCGGGGAGCAAAGAGAGAGAAGCGTACGGGATAAGACGCCTCTCCACTGATCATCCTACTTACCTCTTCTTCATTCTGGAAGTCTGACAGCTTGCCGAATGCCAAGGCATGATCCGTTATCGTGCGATCGTACTCACCATTCCGGCCTACCTTTTTGGAGTAAGAATCCAGCTCGATTTCACCCAAATCGACACGAAAGCGTATACCCTTGAGCAGATCCATCTCCTCGATAAAACGAAGCATCAGATAGGGGAAGCGATCCTGATGGCGGATCCTCTTGGTCAGTGCCTCTGCCCAATCCGAAGAGCCGTCCCAAAGCAATCGACTCTCTTCGTCCAGGCTGTTTTCCGAGAGGTTGTTCATGCTATTTTCGTCCAGCGCAGGGAGGAACTGCGCCCGCTCCTCTTCGGGGAGCATATCGTAAAGGATGCGGGGGCAACGGTTCAGTTCGTTGAGCATATCGAGCAAGAGAGCTTCTTTCGTATTGCTGCTTTCGAGCCTGTCGTGAGGATGACGGATGCAGAGATCGCAGAAGGTCTCGTGCACGGCTCGTGCCCAATTCTCATCGGTTCGTTTGAATCCGCGAATCCTGCTCAGCATACCGGAAGCCTGCTCCCTATCGAGGAAGAGGCAAATGAAAAAGGCAAAGCCACTAACGGTCAGGCATTCTTTTCCGTCCGCTACGCTTATCAATTGTTCCTTCCTGTTCTTTGCCAGGACAAAGTCGTCGGGCTTGAAGAAAACTGCAAACCGCGATTGTGCTCTCCCGCATGCCAAGGAGTATGTCCCGGTAATAAAGGAGCTGATGTCAGGGCTGACTTCGAGATGCTCGAATGTAGTGCCATCAAGCCGATTGTGCGAGAAATCATTGCGCAGGAAATCAAGTAAGGAATAAAGCTCTCTGATCAGCCTTTGGGCCGAATCGGGATCCACACCGGTCTTGCTATCATGGTCTTTTTCGATCTGACTATCCGGATCGAAATAATGGAGGAAAGGCAGATAGCGTCTGCTATGGCCATAGACTTTGGTCCAGCGATCGACGGAGAGCAGGTGATCACAAAGAAGAGATTGCTTGAGCGACTCTTCATTCAATTTCTTCTTCCCGAACTTAATGCGAACATGACTTTCGACTTCTATCAAATTCTCTCGTGCGAGGTTGAGATAAAGTCCGAAGTACTGCGGATCGTCTTCCACTGTACGGGATTGACCTTTGTTTTCAGAAGCAGGAACTGTATTCATAGGTTTGAGTTTTCTTGTTCTATCAGCGATATATAAAATGTCCAGTACATTTTCTCGACCATCTTGATTCGAAACCATTGTGCCAAGAAAACGAACAAAGCAGACAGAATCATGATGGGGACAGCAATGTCCGAATATTCTCTCCATCCAATGTCCTCCATGTCACAGGCAGGGATGTAAGCCAAGAGTTTATAAGACAAAAGAATGAGACTGATCAGTACCAATCCCCAAAAAGAATGCCGGAAGAAGAAATAATAACATTGAAAGGATTTGGCATTACCCAATTTGCCTCGAAAATCGAGTCTATACCACATACGATCGTAAAAATCCGATTGGAGCATTCTGATTTTCTCCTTTTCTTCCGATTGGCAAAACTCCTCCTCCGATAGATAGATCTTTCCCAACCCCCATTGTTCTGCTTGCCGATTGAGTGTATCGTTCATGATCGGATGCAAAGCTTTCATCTTCTGATACAAATCCGCCACATGCCGGTACAAACCGAATAGCCTCGGAAATAGCTTCACAAGCGAAAAACTCAGGACATACAATACTGCTCCGCATATAAGAGCATAAACGATCGTAGACTCCAGACCTAAGGGAATATCTACAGGCAGCGAGAGATGTAAAGAGGAGAAGATGATTCTAAAGACCACGATGAAGGCAATGCCGGGCAAAATAATGGCAAGGAAGTCATAAAGAGAAAATTTTTCCATAAAGTATCATCCGTATTTAATCAAAGAATAAGATAGAAGTAAGGATTCCCCCCTTCTTTTAGTGTCGTAGTCTTATTCAGGAAGCGCAAATTTAGTCATATTCGTCCGCTTTTCAATGGAATAAACCGCCATTTTTCTGTTTTTCCAAGGCATAAAGAGAGGGTTTATTCCGCTTTTCCAATACCGAAACGACCCTTTCGTTCCGCTTTTCCAAGATTTTGCCTGAAATGAGAGACAGGACGTATAGATGAAAAAGCTGTCTTTCGGATCGGATCGGAGAAAAGCAGAGCATGCCATTCGGGTTATTTTTTCGTGCCAAAAAAGTTTTCAACAACGAAGACGAGTTTGGAATGATTCTAAATAAGGGGGTAAAAAGAAGCGGATTTTGAAGTCTGAAAGTTCAGGGAACGAACTTTTTCGGATCAAAACATGCTTTTCAGAAGAGAGGATAACGATCTATATATAAACCGTTTTCGATCTATATATAGATTGTTTTTGATTTATATATAAATCGTTTTCCATTTATATATAGATCGAAAGTCATTTATATATAAAATGCAGGCCAGAAAAGGCCCTCTCAGGAGCTGAAATAAAAGAGGCACCCACACGATTCGTGGCCGAACCATGCGGGTGCCTTATGCCTTTAGGGGAGTATAAGAGGGGTTATTCCTACTTATTCGTCATAGGGGTTTATACTATTTGTCCGAATATCGAAATGGCGTGATAGGCTATGGGCGCGAAAGAATCGACCGGAAAGATCGGGGGTATAATGGTGTTCAGTGTGTACATATTCAATTATTGTTGAGTCTATTATCCATGTATTTCTATTCAAGCAATCGGCTCTCTCGGCAGCGACATCCAACTTCCGACAGAGAGCTTCATCGGGCTGGCAAAGGTAACGAAAATGCTGAAGTCGAATGAATCGTAACAGCCACCGAATGTTTTACAGTAAAACATTTCATCGGCAAGGGTTTATCTTTGTGGCGGAATGAACGGTGACTATCGGATATATATCATGGCTGCAAGGGCAGATCTGCTGCATGTGGCAGCGGTTTGTCGTGCTGTGGAGGCTATCGGCGCACGGATAGTCCAATTCGTGCGTGAGGCTGATACATACGATCCTTGTGTGCGGCTATCGGTAGCCTACAAAGGAGCCAAATCTCTGTTGATAAAGGCTCTGATGCCTATGGCCCGGACGTATCCGATTATGCTCGGTATTCGCAGAGAGGATACACCTGTAGGGCGCATCGGACTCGTAGCTTTCGATCTGGATTCGACGCTTGTGCGCACGGAGATCATGAATGAACTGGCCACCGCACACGGATGCCTCGATGAGATGGGTGAACTGACGGAGGCTGCCATGTCGGGGAGAGAGGAGTTTCCGGACAATTTCAGCAGGCGCGTATCCATGCTACGAGGCTTGCCTTTGGCGAAGCTGGAGGAGCTATCCGCATCTCTCCCGATCGTTGAAGGACTGCCTTCGTTGATGCGCAAATTCAAGGAGCAAGGCATTCGCTCCGCTATCATTTCGGGAGGATTCCGACTTTATTCGCACAACATCAAAGAGCGGTACGGCTTCGACTACATCTGCACATCGGAGGTAGAGGTGGAAAATGGCCTGCTGACAGGTCGTCTATCGGGTACCATAGTGGATGCGAAGGTCAAAGCCGAATTTCTCCGCTCCCTGGCCAAGGAGCTATCCCTCACCCCTGCCGAAATAGTTGCCGTAGGCGATGGAGCCAATGATGTACCCATGCTCGACTTCTCGGCCGGCAGCATCATATTCAACAGTTCGGCACATCCGCCTTCCATGCCTCAACTACGCATAGAAGCCATCCTCCAATTCATGGGTTGCCGATAGTCGCCGCCCCGATCCGTAGAGAATAAGAACCTCCGTGCTAAGAGAAATTTATCGGACGGAGGTATGCTTTTTGGCGGAAATATATTTACTTTGGGATAGAAGAGTAGACCCATAAGGAGCTTGAATACGATGCGATCGTATCCGAAGGGCATGTGAAATATGGATCGGGAAAGGTGCCCGTATTCTTTGGTTTTGCGAGCTTCTTTTTTGACTTTCCCATGGAGTTTTTCCCCTGATGTATGGCCGAAGAGGAAGCATTCGTGCCTCTTCAGGGCATAGGGACAAAAGTTTTTAAGAATACAATTATCAGATTTATCACAATGAAAGTAGGTTTGTTCATCCCCTGTTATGTCAATGCAGTGTATCCGGAAGTGGGTATCGCCACGTACAAACTGCTGAAGAGTTTGGACATAGATGTCGACTACCCGATGGATCAGACATGTTGCGGCCAGCCTATGGCCAATGCCGGATTCGAACAGAAAGCACAAAAGCTGGCTCTGCGATTCGAAGAGCTGTTCGAGTCGTATGATGTAGTCGTAGGGCCATCGGCCAGTTGCGTTGCTTTCGTGAAAGAAAACTATGATCATATCCTCAGACCGACAGGACATGTCTGCAAGTCGGCAGCCAAGGTTCGGGATATATGCGAGTTCTTGCACGATGACCTGAAGATCACCAGCCTCCCCTCCCGATTCGCCCATAAGGTGAGCCTGCACAACAGTTGCCACGGTGTGCGCGAACTGCATCTGTCCACCTCCAGTGAAGTGCACCGACCGTACCACAACAAGGTGCGCCGGCTATTGGAGATGGTGCAGGGCATAGAGGTATTCGAGCCGAAGCGAATAGACGAATGCTGCGGTTTCGGCGGTATGTACTCGGTGGAGGAGCCGGAGGTATCCACCTGTATGGGGTATGACAAGGTGCTGGATCACATATCCACAGGTGCGGAGTACATCACAGGGCCGGACAGCTCGTGCCTCATGCATATGCAGGGAGTGATAGACAGAGAGAAATTGCCGATCAAGACAATTCATGCAGTAGAAATTTTAGCAGCAAACTTATGAGTACGAAGCATAGCGAAGCGGCTGCCCGCTTTTTGGAGAATAAGGCCGGAGCCAAGTGGCATGACGAGACGCTCTGGATGGTGCGTCACAAACGCGACATCCAGCGTGATACGGTGCCGGAGTGGGAAGATCTGCGCCAACTGGCTCATGACATCAAACGCTACAATGTGACACACTTGGATGAGCTGCTACTGCGATTTGAAGAAAATGCTCGTCGCAACGGTGTCATCGTCCATTGGGCTAAGGACGCCAAGGAGCACAACGAGATCCTGTATGGCATTCTGCGTGATCATGGCGTCAAAAAATTCGTGAAGAGCAAATCCATGCTTACGGAGGAGTGCCACCTGAACGAATATCTTATAGAAAAGGGTATAAACGTGATCGAAACGGACCTCGGCGAGCGTATCCTCCAGCTTATGGAAGAACCTCCGAGCCACATCGTGATGCCGGCTATCCATATCAAACGCGAGGCTGTAAGCGATCTATTCCATGACAAGTTGGGTACGGAGAAGGGCAATTACGACCCTACGTATCTGACACGTGCAGCACGCAAAAGCCTGCGCGAAGACTTTATCAGCGCGGATGCAGCAATGACGGGCGGCAACTTTGCCGTTGCCTCTACAGGCGAAGTGGTCGTTTGCACTAATGAGGGCAATGCCGATATGGGTATGGCTTGTCAGAAATTGAACATTTGCTCTTTCGGGCTGGAGAAATTGGTACCCGACTTGGATGCCGTAGGGGTATTCACCCGACTTCTGGCGCGTTCGGGTACGGGACAGCCCTCTACCACCTATACGGCACACTACCGCAAGCCTCATGAAGGTGGAGAGCTACACTATATCATCGTG
This sequence comes from Porphyromonas gingivalis ATCC 33277, assembly GCF_000010505.1. Classification (GTDB taxonomy): domain Bacteria; phylum Bacteroidota; class Bacteroidia; order Bacteroidales; family Porphyromonadaceae; genus Porphyromonas; species Porphyromonas gingivalis. The sequence continues at coordinate 1,418,738 of NC_010729.1, forward strand.
GACAACGGAAGGACGGACATCATCGAAAATGAGGAGCACGTAAAAACGCTCAACTGCATAAGATGCGGTGCATGTATGAATACGTGTCCCGTCTATCGTCGCTCCGGCGGTTATTCCTACACTTATTTCATCCCCGGGCCTATCGGGATCAATCTGGGGATGCTCAAGGATCCGCGTCGGTATAGCGATAATGTATCGGCCTGCTCGCTCTGTCTCTCCTGTTCGAATGTGTGCCCTGTGAAAATCGACCTCGGTGAGCAGATCTATCGTTGGCGTCAGGATTTGGATCATTTGGGGCGTGCCAGCCAAGAGAAAAAGCTGATGTCGGCCGGTATGAAATACCTGATGGATAGTTCGTGGCGTTTCAATACGGCTCTGAAAATGGCTCCCATAGCCAACAGTCTGCCTCGGTTCCTGCTGTACAACGGCCTGAACGCATGGGGCAAGGGGCGCGAATTGCCTCGCTTTGCCTCTACTTCGTTCAATAATTGGTGGAAGAAGAATATCAAGAAGTAATCATCATGGACAGCAGACAAATCATATTAGACAGAATCAAACAGCACACCAAGCAGCGTGAGCCGAAACCGGAGATGAACTTTACTCCCATTACCTATCCGGACAAGGTGGCCCGCTTCATCGAAATATCGCGTGCAGTCGGTGGCGATGCCATAGAGCTTCAGCCCGGACAGGACATTAACGAAGTGATCAGAGCCGCATATCCCGATGCCAAACGGATCGGATCGGCCCTTCCATACATTCATATAGCTACCTACAAACCGGATGAAGTAGAGAATCCGGGCGACATGAACGGTACTGACTTGGCTGTTATCGAAGGTGAAATAGGGGTGTGCGAGAACGGATGTGTATGGGTGGATCAGACGATACAGAAGCGAGCCATGTTTTTTATTTCGGAATACCTGGTTATCGTCTTGGACAAGACAAAGCTCGTACACAACATGCACGAGGCTTATAAACGTGTGGCCGAAATAGATTCGCAGTCTCCATACTCCTGCTTTATCAGTGGGCCCTCCAAGACTGCCGATATAGAACAATCTCTGGTAATCGGGGCACATGGTGCCCGCGGAGCCATCGTGATATTGAAATAAGGTTCGAAAGAAAAAACGCGCTTTGCGACTCTTTCATATTCGGCCGACTGTGCCGTCTATGCTTGAGTCGCAAAGCGCGTTTTATATCCTGCCCTCTCCGTTTACTTGGCCTACTTCTTTTCGGGCAGCAGGACGGATAGCATGCTCCCTTCCACCGTTACCTGCCCTTCTGCAATGAGCGATAGCTCCATCAGTACTTTCCGGTCCGTTACCTCTTTGATATGGGCGCGTAGCTCCAAGTCTACTCCCATCGGGGTAGGACGGCGATAGTTGAGATTCAGATTAGCTGTCACGTATCTCAGATTCGGCTCCGAATCCATCGGGCGACTTTGAAAACGATAACCTGCAGCGGCTGCGGTACCATTGCCATGGCAGTCAAGGATAGCGGCAATCAGCCCTCCATAGACAAAGCCGGGGAATCCTCCCGTATGATGCGAATCGGGGCGGAAATACGCTACCGTCTCATCCGGATGCTCTTCCGCCCAATAACTCTTTACGTGCAGACCGTGCTCGTTCGATGTGCCACAACCATAGCAATGGCTAAAACCGGTGGCATAATATTCCTGAAAAGATTTCTTATCCATGCTGTTTGTACTGATTTGCCGCAAAAGTACGCAATAGCAGCCGGATAGTATCTGTTAGAAAACGGTTTATTCACGAATGTGAGTTCGACCCAAGAGATTGGGAAAGTGAAGACAATATAGCTCTCATTCTATACTTATGGAACTTTTCGCCAAAACTAATATTGGATTTCGTTGAAACCACTAGTAGATTTCGTTGAAACCACTAGTAGTTTTTTTGAGAAACCACTAGTAGTTTTTCAATGAAAACACCTTTCTATTTTTATGATCTGACACTCTTGGAGAGGACGCTTTCCGCGCTCGCCCGGAGTGCAGGAAGGCACGATGTTGCCATTCACTATGCGCTCAAGGCGAACAATCATCCTCGTATTTTGCAGACGATTGGTGCTGCCGGCTTCGGGGCGGACTGTGTGAGCGGATGGGAGATAGAAGCGGCTATCGAGGCAGGCTTTCCCGCTTCCGATATTTTTTTTGCCGGAGTAGGCAAAAGCGATGAAGAGATTTTGCTTGCTTTAGAGGCGCGGATAGGTGCTTTCGTAGTAGAGAGTGTGCCCGAATTGCTGAACATCGAACGATTGGCCGGATCGAAGAACGACATCGCTCCGATATTGCTTCGGCTCAATCCGGAGGTCGATGCGCATACGCACAGCCATATAACGACAGGATTGGCAGAAAACAAATTCGGTCTTTTGCCCGAAGATGCGTTTGCACTGATGCCCCACCTTTTACAGTCCGGATCGCTGGTATGGAGAGGATTGCACTTCCATATTGGATCGCAGATACGGTCAGCCAAGGTTTTTGAGGAGCTATGCGAAAAGACCAATCGCATCCTTGCTTCTTTCCGTACGGCCGGCTATTCCCCTGACATTATAGATATGGGAGGCGGGCTTGGTATCAATTATGACGAGCCGGAGGCCGAACCGATACCTGATTTTGCCACTTATATCGAGCGGTATCGACGGATGATAGAGACCGGTGAGGCTCGGCTGCATATCGAACCCGGGCGTTCGGTGGTGGCACAATGCGGCAGTCTGATTACTCAAGTGCTGTACATCAAAGAAGGAAAGGCAAAAAAGTTTGCCATAGTGGATGCCGGTATGACCGACCTCGTCCGTCCGGCTTTGTATGAGGCGCATCACCAAATCCGGTTGGTGCAACCCGGAGAATGGACGATGCGTGCGACTTCTCCCTCAGCGGCTCTGACAGAGAAATACGATGTTGTCGGCCCTATCTGCGAATCCAGCGATGTATTCGAGCGTGAATTGCTCATGCCCGAACTCAAACGCGGCGATTATCTGGCTATTCGTTCGGCCGGAGCATATGGAGCCGTGATGGCTTCTTCCTATAATATGCGTCCGCTACCGGGAAGTCTTTTCTCAGATGAGCAATAACGGATCACCCCCGCGTCTCAAAGCTTGGCTCGCTTTGCTACGGCCTCATACCCTGCCGGCATCTGTCAGTCCTGTCGTTGTAGCCATTGCTTATGCTATAGCTGACGGCAATTTTCGCTGGCCACAGGCCGCTTTGGCTTTGATCGTAGCGGTGTCTGCCCAAACGGTCAGCAATATAGCCAACGATTGGTTCGATTATAAGAAGGGTGCGGATACCGATCAGCGTGTAGGCTTTGAAAGTGGGATCTCCAAAGGTTGGTTGTCGGAGCGACAGGTTCTCGCAGCTCTTTTCTCTTTTCTTTTTCTGCTCGGCCTTAGCGGTTTTCTGCTTTGCGCCATTAGCAACTGGTGGTTGCTGGTCGTGGGAGTCGTTGTAGCCATTGGAGCTTTGTCGTATAGTGCCGGTCCTTATCCTTTGGCCTATCATGGGTTGGGCGAAATCGCAGTCTTCATTTTTTTCGGTCTGATCCCTGTCCTCTTCACCTATTACGTTCAGGCCGAAAGTTTCCCCTCCGATCTTTGGCATTTGGGCGCGGCGATGGGATTTGCCGGAGTCAATATCCTCATCGTGAACAACTATCGGGACTATGAAGAAGACCGCAAGAGTGGCAAGCGTACGATCCTCGTAAAGAAAGGACGCGACCTCGGTCCGAAACTCTATCTCGCCTGCGGTCTGCTTTCCATGATGGTGCTTTATCCTTTCTTTTCGGCCGGTGGTTTGCTGCTTCTGCTGCTTTATCTTGCTTTTTTCATGACCAATTACCGCCGTCTTCTTCGAGAGGAGGGTACGGCGTTGAACGCGCTTCTTGTCCGTACGGCAAAGGCTCTTTCCCTGCTGGCTTTCGTTGCGATAGCCATGCTTTTCCTTGCTCGATAAATAAATCTGCGAAATTTTCGTAGAAAAGGCTTGTATTCTTACGAATAATTCGTAAGTTTGCAATGTAACAATACATTAGCAAAAAAAAAGTATGCCGAAAGAGATCGAACGACTGACTACGATAGAGGAAGATACGATGAATATCATCTGGCAACTGGGGACATGCAACATTCGTCAGGTACTGGCCGAAGTGCCGGAGCCTAAACCTCCTTACACGACCCTTGCGTCGGTATTCAAAAATCTGGAACGCAAACACTATATCAAACCTTTTCGCGAGGGAAAAACCTACCATTATCGTATCTGTATCTCCCGCGAAGAGTATGCTACACGAACCATGCACCGCATGGTGGACAACTACTTCACGGGCAGCTATAAGCATCTGGTACAGTTTTTTGCCGCCGGTAGCGATATTTCCGTGAAGGATCTGCGCGAAGTGATCGATATGATCGAAAAAGGAGAGGAAAGCGAGTAGGGGATTTGATTCATTCAAACTATTAGTACGTACTATGACATACACCCTTGTTTTATATATGGCAGTGGCTTCTATCGGCCTGGCTCTCTTCTGGATATTCGAGAGGCTGATGATCCATGGCAATACCCACTGTCGTCTTCGTCGTGCCTACTATCTGGGAGGGTTCGTCTCGGTAGTCGTCTTGCCTTTCCTGGGCTATTTCCTTCCCTCTTGGCCGAGCTTATTTATCCAAAACAGGTCGGTCGGGATGGAGATACTCCGTTCCATCGAGATCGTATTGCCCGAGGCTTTGGTCAGAACGGCGGGGGCGGATGCTATTCCTGCTGTCTCGCCTCTCCTTCGGGGCCTGTTCTTGGCTTGGTTACTTGGCATAGGCGTACTGCTGATTCGTTTCGGTATTCGCCTCCGTTCCCTCCTGTGTCTTATTTGCGGTGCCGAACGGGCGGAGATAGAGGGTGTACCCGTTTACTTTGCTCCTCGTGTAAGGATGCCGTTCAGCTTCTGTGGGCGTATTTATCTTCCGACCGATCTGCGGTCATACCCTTCTGTGAGAAATGTTCTTATCCATGAACAAGAACATACCCGAGCAACGCACTTTGTCGATCTTTTGATCGCCGAAGTGGCATGCATGCTGTTTTGGTTCAATCCGTTTGCTTGGGCTTTGAAGCGCGATATGCAGCGCAATTTGGAGTTTTTGGCCGATCGGGCTGTGCTCCTCAGAGGCGTGAGCAGACGCGAATATCAATATGAATTGTTGGGATTTACGCTGGAGGTCGCGGCCGGACCTCTGTGTAGTTCTTACAATATAAACGACTTAAAAGAAAGAATCAGAATGATGAACAAAACGAAATCCAATCGTGCGGCCGGAGCCAAGTATCTTGTCGCACTCCCGTTGGCTGCCCTTATGCTTCTGAGCGGTAAATGGCTGTGGGCGGGCAATGCCGTATCCGAAGTCCGGGAAGTAGTAGCAACCGTTGCGAGCGATCCCGCCCCCTTGTCTGATGCTCCTGACATCTCCCTGCAGCAGGACGAGGATCCTGTGTGTTCCGAGCTAGATACTCCACCATCTTTCCCCGGGGGAATATCCAAGCTGATGCACTTTCTGAGTAAGAACTTAAAATATCCGGAGCAATCTGCAAAGAACGGCATCGAAGGTAAAGTCGTGGTCTCGTTTGTTGTCGAAAAAGACGGCAGACTGACTAACATACAAATAGAAAAAAGCGTAGCACCCGAATTGGACGCAGAAGCCATAAGGGTGATTTCGGCCATGCCGAAGTGGAATCCCGGCAAACAGAAAGGCAAGACAGTGCGTACGAGCGTAGCCCAACCAGTCAGATTCCGCCTGAAATAAGCTCTTAGAAACTCTCAGAAAACATAGCTCTATCCAATCGTGCCCTAAGCCGAATAAGGTTTAGGGCATTGTTGTGATCGGTCGAATTTTACCACCCTTGCGGAGATAAAAAGACCGATGGCTCCGAGAGTTTTATTTGTGGTGCCAAAAGATTGTGATCCGTGGTTCTGAAAAACGTGGCGCGGGAAAATTTTGCTTTTGGTTTGAGAAGTGAAATTTTTGCGAGCCAAAAGAATAATTTTTTGGCTCGAGTTTCTCGAAATTCACGAACCATGTTTTGTCCATTTATGGTTCGTGTTTTTGTCGAAGAGGAAGGTGCCCGATTCCTTTTTTCGGCGGTTCGAGTTTGTTGGCATCGGGATGCGAGTATGCGTATGCCGAATGGTGTGCCGATTAGTAAGGGGGCACAAGTGTCATTCGCACCGGCATAGCTTCGTCCACTCCTGCTATGCCGGAAATCAAGCCTAATCAAAGGGTTTCTAAGGCTCTATATCTTTTGACGTTGTTAGGCTTCCGTCTCGGATCGTGCTATACGTCCGATGGTTTCTAAGGCTCTATATCTTTTGACGTTGTTGGCCAGAGTGTACTTTTGCCTAAGAAACAATGATCTCGACTCTGCACAGGATGAGAGTGCTCGCAATGGCTTCTAAAGTACTGACTTGCTGCCACTTATAGTTGGCAAACAGTGTAAAAACTTTCTTTCGATAAAGACCTGCGGAATATGGGTGCAAAAGGTCGGAAAAAACTCTGTGGAGACCTTTGAAAAATAAGGAGATGGAGGGAAGAGGAGTTCTTGGCATAAAAGGAGCGAGTGAAAGGGGTGGCAGTAAGGAGTGAAAGTAGTTGTAAATCCCCCCTTTGAGGAGCTACTTGTACGAGCTCCTCAAGGGTGGTTATGCCTTATCCTACGGATGAGGACATAATTATCCCCGGGGTTCTGTATAAATTAAAGGCGATGCTTTCAAGAACGTTTTGAGTATGGGTCTTGGCAAGTCCCCGGTATCGACATCGTCCGCCATGAAACCACCGGCGAATACTGCCAAAGGTGCGTTCGATGGTGCTCCGTATCGGACCGATTGCTTTGTTTCGTTGCTTCTCTTCCTCGGTCAATGCCCTGTTGCGTTGTGCCTTGTGCATGATGCCGTCTTGAAGGTGATGGGTTTGCAGGTAGGAACGATTTTCCCCGCAAGCATATCCTTTGTCCGCCAAGACGGCTGTACCTTGAGGTATGTTTGCACCCTGCAATAGCGGAATAAACTCCTTCGTGTCACTGCGGTTCGCTGCAGTCGTTATCACCTTTTGAACAATGCCTTGAACATTGGTCAGACAATGCTTTTTGTATCCGTAGTGATAACGCTTTTGTTTGTACACCCAACGGGCTTCTTCATCCGTCCCTTTACGCTGACGGACAACCTGTTTTTGATAATCCTCCTCTGCCTCTTTTTCCTCCTCGCTCCGATTGTCTTCTCTGTCGTCTGCGACTTCAATCGTAATGGTTCCGTTGGGTTTATGTGGCGTCTCCACAAGGCTTGCATCGACAAGCACCCCTTCCCTGACCGAAATGTGATGGCGCGAAAGTTGTTTGTTAAACTGCGCCAATAGTTTGTCCATGAGACCCAACTCTGTCAGTGCCGAACGAAATCGACTGATGGTGCTGTGGTCGGGAGATACCTCTTCCATCTTCAGTCCCAAGAATCGGGAAAAGGTGATTGAATCATTGATGCGCTCCTCCAAAGCACAATCACTGAGGTTGTACCATGTCTCCAAAAGCAACATCTTGAATAAGAGAATCACGTCATAAGCCGGGGCGCCGATGGCATTTTGTCGCTTCGTGTATTTCTTGTTGATCAGCGTCCTGATCGGACGCCAATCGATAAGCCTGTCAACCTGATTGAGGAAGTCGTTTTGTGCTTTGCGATAACGCTTTGAAAGGAGTGCGTCTGCAAATGTTACATGCTCATCGGTATTCTTGAATTGGTATGCCATGGGAGGAATATTATGCTGTTTTTACTACTCAAATATACAAAATAACTCCCTATTATACAATGAATTAACAGGCAAAATACACACCAATCGCCGTGCAAAGGTCTCCTCATAGGTATTATTGGTTGCTACTGTGTGCCGATGGTGGCCGGATGGATTATTGGAGCCGGAGGCGGTATCGGCTCGTATGGACGCAATGTGAATCAGACGGCACAGCGTGGCACAGGTGCATACACGGGTAGCAAGGCGATGATTGGAGGTGCACAAGTGCTGTTGCCGGTCATGTCGTTTGATGTCTCAAAGGGGCACTCATTAAAGGGGAGTAAATTTCCACCATTGGAAAAAGAAGTTTCCACTTGTGGAAAATAAACTTTCCACTAGTGGAAAATTAGGTTTCTACTTGTGGAAATCTGGCATGTGCCAAATAGTCGCCTGACACACAATAAAAAGAATGAACAAAAGTGCCTGCTTATTGTGCAGAGTTCCCATTTGGATGTAACGTCTCTGGGCACAAAGACAAACTATCCTTACGGAAGAGGTTGTTCAAAGCCGCTCTGAATATAGACTATCTCAAAAAGCTACTAAAGATTTGATGCGGTTGCCCTCTTGCTCCCCTACCGAAGTTAATTCAAGCAAAAACATCAAAGGCTGCAACCACCCATATCGGCAGCCGCAGCCTTCGTTGTCAGAAATTGAAATTCTTTATTTAACGTCAGTTCGACGTAAGAAAAAGCCAATGGATTTGTTTTCTGATTAGGGTTAAACGCCCAAAGGACGTGGGCATTATGCTTGAAAAAGTAGCGAATTATTTGTATCTTAGCTGTTGACAATCAATAAGATACGAACAAACAAAACGCTACTTTATGAAGACAAATATAGTTGATGTTTTTTGCATCATAGATGATTTCTCCAAGCTTTTTGATGAAGCAATCAAGAAAAAGACTCTCGAAGAGGCAGACAAAAAACGCAGGAATAGAAAGTTTAAGATGTCGGACAGTGAGGTCATGACCATCCTGATCCTTTTTCATCTGTCAAGATACCGAGATTTGAAAGCTTTTTATCTTCAATACATCACCCATTCTTGTCGATCCGAGTTCCCACATCTTGTCTCTTATAATCGCTTTGTGGAGCTGCAAAGCAGGGTAGGTTTCAAGCTGATAGCATTTCTCAATATGTGTTGTTTGGGTCAATGTACAGGCATCTCTTTCATCGATTCCACCCCACTGAAGGCTTGTCATATCAAACGAGCTCATGGGCATAGGACAATGAGGGGATGGGCTCAAAAAGGCAAAAGCACCATGGGTTGGTTTTATGGATTCAAACTACATATTGTTATCAACGACAGGGGTGAAATCATCAACTATCAAATCACACCGGGCAATTGTGATGACAGAGAACCTCTGAAAGACGGAACATTCACCAAGAATCTTTTTGGCAAACTCATTGCCGATAGAGGCTACATTTCCCAAAACCTTTTTGACCGGCTCTTTGTCGATGACATCCACATGATAACCAAACGCCAGTTCGATCTAAGCGAACATACCATAAAAATAACAAGTAGCTGTAAATCATACTCTTTTGTGATTCTCCGGCTGCATAATGATCGGGAAGAAGGGGCGGCTTCTAAGTCATTGGGCTTCAGATGTAGATAAAAAGCCATCTGAAAGCAATATAAGTACCTGAAAAACACTGTGTGGAAAATAAAACACACTAATAACCAATGTGTTGTGCCATTCCTTTATATCGAACTCACGTTAACCAAAATCAAAAAGAACATGAAGAACTCCCTGATGCATCTATATGACAAAGTTTTATTGAGGAAGAGAGCCCTGATCGAAACGGTCAATGATATGCTCAAAAATGTCTGTCAGATAGAGCACACGAGACATCGCAGTGTCAACAATTTTGTCACCAACCTGATCTCCGGTATCATCGCTTACAACATCCTGCCTAAAAAGCCTGAACTCAATATTGAAATCATCAGAAACCCTAACTTTCCTATTTCCGCTTAGATCGAACTGACGTTTTGTTAAACTGCGCCAACAGTTTGTCCATGAGACCCAACTCTGTCAGTGCCGAACGAAATCGACTGATGGTGCTGTGGTCGGGAGATACCTCTTCCATCTTCAGCCCCAAGAATCGGGAAAAGGTGATTGAATCATTGATGCGCTCCTCCAAAGCACAATCACTGAGGTTGTACCATGTCTCCAAAAGCAACATCTTGAATAAGAGAATCACGTCATAAGCCGGGGCGCCGATGGCATTTTGTCGCTTCGTGTATTTCTTGTTGATCAGCGTCCTGATCGGACGCCAATCGATAAGCGTGTCAACCTGATTGAGGAAGTCGTTTTGTGCTTTGCGATAACGCTTTGAAAGGAGTGCGTCTGCAAATGTTACATGTTCATCGGTATTCTTGGATTGGTATGCCATGGGAGGAATATTATGCTGTTTTTAATACTCAAATATACAAAATAACTCCCTATTATACAATGAATTAATAAACAAAATACACACCAATCGCCGTGCAAAGGTCTCATGAAAAGGAGATGATGGAACAGAAGGAGCAGGAACGAAGTCGTGCCATGCAAAGCCTCAGTTCCATGTTCGGGGAAATGACAGGAGGACAACCGGAGCAGAGTTCCGAAGAGTTGGCATTAAAGACGGATTTGTCGGAAAGAGACAACGGCTTCGGCTCTCGCACTACTGCTCCGCAAGAGGGATTCCATGCTTCGGCTTCCGCTTATCAAGACATCAACCGCACGCTCGGCAGTTTCTATGAGATACCGAGAGAAGATCCGGAAAAGGAGGAAATGCGTACCCGTTTGAAGGAGTTGGAAAGTCGTATGAGTAATGAACAACAGTCGCCCGCTATAACCGTGAACGACCAGATGGCTCTGCTTGAAAAATCCTATCAGCTGGCAGCCAAGTATATGCCTGCAGGAGGCAAGGGGCAATCCGTTCCCGCTGCTCTTCCTTCGACTTCGGGGAGTGAGACGGCTTCCGAAAGGAAAGTGGTCTCTTCCGGTCGCAATGGAAAGGCGATAGCGTTTCCTGTCAGGCAGGTGAGCGGTCAAATAGTGTCGGCTCTGGCACAGCCGATGAGCGACTCGACTTTCCGCTCCGAATATGTCAAGGAGAGAAACTATATGTTCCATACCGCCATCGGAACAGCCCCGCTGACGGAGAAGAATACCATCTCCGCCTGTGTGCATACCCGGCAGACGGTTACGGACGGGCAAACGGTACGTTTCCGTCTCTTGGAACCGATGCTGGTATCCGGCAAGGAAATCCCTCGGAACTCCTCGTTGGTCGGCGTGGCGAAGATACAGGGCGAACGCCTGAACGTACTCATCTCTTCGCTGGAATATCACGGGAACATCATCCCCGTGGAATTGGCGGTGTACGATACGGACGGACAAGCAGGGATATTCATCCCCGGCTCGATGGAACGCAGTGCCGCCAAGGAGATTGTCGCAGGAATGGGTACTTCCGCAGGCAGTAGTATGAACATCTCCACCGATGCGGGGGCTCAGCTTGCCGCCGACTTGGGCAAGGGGCTGATACAAGGCACTTCGCAGTATTTCTCAAAGAAAATGCGCTCCGTCAAGGTACATCTCAAAGCAGGATACAAGGTATTGATCTACCAATCTGAAAACAAGTAATTCACAGTTATTATTCACCACTTTAATCCAAAGTAAAAATGAAAAGAACAGTTTTAGCCATCGCCCTGATGCTGGGCGCAGTCTGTGCCAACGCACAGGAAACAACTTCAAGCGGAGACCTCTATCAGGGGCTGACCCGCAAAATTGCCTTTGAGCGGATGATACCACCCCACGGCTTGGAAATTACCTACGATAAGACGGTGCACATCATCTTCCCCTCTGCCGTGCGCTATGTGGATCTGGGTTCGCCCAACCTCATTGCAGGGAAGGCGGACGGGGCGGAAAACGTCATCCGTGTGAAGGCGACGGTCAAGGACTTCCACGAAGAGACGAACATGAGCGTCATCACCGAAGACGGTGCATTTTACACCTTTAATGTCAAGTATGCCAACGAGCCGCTGTTACTCAATGTGGAAATGGCGGACTTCATCCACGATGGGGAGAGCGTAAACCGTCCGAACAACGCCATGGAGGTCTATCTCAAGGAACTCGGAAGCGAAAGCCCGATGCTGGTAAGGCTCATCATGAAATCCATTCACAAGGAGGACAGGCGGGCGGTGAAGCACATCGGCAGCAAGTCCTTCGGTATTCAGTACCTGCTCAAAGGGTTGTATTCGCACAACGGACTGCTGTACTTCCATACGGAACTGCGCAACAAGTCCAACGTGCCGTTCGACATCGACTTCATCACGTTCAAAATCGTGGACAAGAAGGTTGCCAAGCAGACCGCCATGCAGGAGCAGGTACTGCTTCCGCTGCGTGCCTACAACTACATCACCTGCGTGGCGGGGCAGAAGAGCGAACGCACGGTATTCACCCTGCAAAAGTTCACCATCCCCGATGACAAGCATCTCATTGTGGAGATGCACGAGAAGAACGGTGGAAGACACCAATCCTTTGTCGTGGAGAATGAAGACCTTGTGCGTGCGAGGGAAATCAACGAACTCAAAGTGAAGTGATATGAGAAAACTCGCATTTTTTCTGTTTGTCGTGTCGCTTGCCCTCTTTGCAGGGCAGGCGCACGCCCAGCGTTGTCTGCCCAAGATGAAAGGCATACGCCTGACCGCAGGCATGGCGGACGGTTTTTATTCTCCTTCTTCCAAGAATGAGACGGGCTATACGTTCGGGGCTTCGCTTGCCACCTACACCAAAGGCGGGCATCAATGGGTCCTTGGGGCGGAGTATCTCCGCAGATACCACCCTAATCGGGAGAGCCGTATTCCTGTGGAGCAGTTCACGGGCGAGGGAGGTTTCTTCTCTGGCGTGTTTTCAGACGGGAGTAAAACCTTTTTCCTATCAGCAGGTATTTCCGCCTTGGCGGGCTATGAGACGGTCAATGGTCGAAAGAAACTGCTCTTTGATGGCTCCACAGTACGTAATAAAGACGGTTTTATTTACGGTGGGGCAATCACCCTACAGGCGGAGACCTATCTGAGTGATCGCCTTGTACTGTTGCTCTACGGCAGGGAACGTTGTCTGTGGGGAGGCTCTACGGAGCATTTTCATACACAGTACGGTGTCGGACTGAAAATCATGCTGGACTGATGGATGCACGACAGATGAGAGAGATTCCCATTGCGGACTTCCTGAACGCAATGGGGATTCATCCGACCAAACAGAAAGGAAACGCCTTGTGGTATTCCGCCCCTTACCGAACGGAACGGACACCCTCGTTCAAGGTCGATACCGCCAAGAATGTCTGGTTCGATTTTGGGACGGGCAAAGGCGGCGACATTTTCGACTTGGCGGGAGAGTTTATCGGAAGCGGTGATTTTCTCCTGCGGGCGGCTTTCATCGCCAAGAGCGGAACGTGTCCGCTACCTGCTTTGGAACAACCGGAAAGAAGCGAAAAGAAAGAACCAGTCTTCAATGATATTTGGGTGCGACCATTGCAGGACGCCAAACTGCTGGGCTACTTGAAAGAACGGGGTATCAATGCCCACGTTGCCATACCTAACTGCGAGGAGGTTCGATACCGTGTGCATGGCAAACGGTTCTATGCCATCGGCTTTCGTAACGATGCCGGAGGATTGGAGCTTCGCAACCGCTTTTTCAAGGGTTGCATACCGCCCAAGGACATTTCCTTGAAGCGTAACGGCTCAGATGTATGTACCGTATTCGAGGGCTTTATGGATTACCTCTCCGCTATGCAACTCGGTATCATCGCTTCGGACTGGCTTGTCCTTAATTCCGTTTCCAACGTGGAGAAGGCAGTAAGAGCCTTGCACGGCTATGAGAGGATTGACTGCTTCCTCGACAATGACGAGGCGGGACGAAGGACTTTTCAAAGGCTGTACGACTGTTTCGGGGAGAAGGTCATCGACCGTTCCTTTCTGTATGCCGAGCATAAGGATTTGAATGAGTTTCTGCTTTCCAAGAATGTAGGGAACAATGTATAACGAACAACAAAACGATAATGAACAATGAAAAAGAAAATATTGAATACGATTTGGGTAATGGGAGTGCTTGCCCTCGCCGGGGTTTGTCTATCTGCTTGTAATCACGAGTTGGATATTCAGCAGGCGTACCCCTTCACGGTAGAGACGATGCCGGTGCAGAAGCACATCGTCAAGGGACAGACGGCGGAGATACGCTGTACGCTCAAACGGCAGGGACGGTTTGAAGACGCACGCTATACCATTAGATACTTTCAACCTGATGGAAAGGGACGGCTGAAGATGAACGACGGCACGGTGTTCAAACCCAATGACCGTTACCCTCTTACAAAAGAGGTGTTCAGGCTATACTACACCTCTGCTTCCTCTGACCAGCAGACGATAGATGTGTATGTGGAGGACAATTTCGGACAGACGGAAAAACTCTCGTTTGAGTTCAACAGTCAAAAGGACGAGGAAAAGGAGAAAACGAATGGGGACAAGAAGTAAACTTCTCGTTTTATCGTTCTGCCTTGTTTGCCTATCCTGCTTCCGCCTTTTCGCTCAGGAGGGCGGAAAGGCTCTCTTTTCACTACCGCCGTTCGAGCGTGCCGTTGTCTGCATCAAACACTTCGAGGGCTTACATTCTTGGAAGGATTATCCCTATGTAGGCTATGGACATCGGCTTCTGCCCTGTGAACACTTCACGGCAGCAATGACGGAACGGCAGGCGGACTCTCTGCTCCGTGTAGACCTGATGAAGCGTCTGATGATGTTCAAGGACTACGGAAAGGATGCCCTGCTGCTTGCCGTTCTGTCCTACAACGTTGGAACGGGCAGGTTGCTGGGATATGGTAAACACCCCAAAAGCCGATTGCTGCGGAAGATAGAGTCGGGCAACAGGAATTTCTACCGCGAATTTGTCTCTTTCTGCCGATACAAGGGCAAAGTCCTCAGAGGTCTTGTCAAACGACGAAAAGTGGAGTTCGCTCTGTTTTATATACCCTGATTATCAAATACGCCTCTTGCGGAGCATAATGTCGCAAGAGGCGTGCTTTAGTAGGAAGTATTATTTAGCCCTTCTTCGAATGGCATCAACAATACTTTCTGTATTCCAATGAACATCCTCTACGGAGCGATCTGTAACAACTTTTGAAATTCTCTCTTGCCCCCGAGGAATAACTCCTACTATTGGAACTTCTTCCGCTATTGCAGTGTCCAACTCCCATTTCATCCAGTCGCTGTAAGAGGCATACATACCAGCAATGCCTAAAACAATGTCAGAATTAGAGATTTTCTCTTTCAAACGACGTCTGATGTATGCTGAATTTTCTGAGTTGATAGGTTCTTCAGGTGAAGCCTCTTCAAATTCAACATGAAAATAACCTCTCTTTTCTAAAAGGTTACGGAGGTTCTTCAAATCATCTACATGATCCCATGAGTGACTGATAAATACTGAATAAGTTTTTGCCATATTATTTATTATTACAGTTAATACTATTCTGCTTATTTTCAAGGTATGTTTCTATTTCCCAGTCTTCAGGATTCTGCTCTTTGAACTTTTGGTCATACTCCTGCTCTTTTTTTACATCTCCAAGCGCAAAATAACAGTTCGCCAATGTGGCATACTTCCATTTGAGTTCTTCGGGCTCTTCTTCCTCCAAAGTAGGAAGGATTATATCTATAATTTGCTTTCTGATTTCTTCAGCTTCAACTTGTTTATGTATTTTGTGCCGTTCATCTTTTTCGAGAATAGATTTTTGTTCCAAGCAAAGGGCATAATTCTCTCCAGTATAGTAATCTTGATGTAGAGTCCAGCCCTTCCTGTACATCTCAATGGCGTAATCTAAATAACTCTCATCTTTTGTTTCATACCATAATCTTTTATTGATGGCTCCAGTAATGCCCAACGTTTCAGTATCTGTCTGTTCCTTTATAGATGCCATTATTTGAAGTGCATTTGTCAAAGCTGGAACTTTTCCGGGCTTTTCACTTTTATATGTGCATAGAGCTTCTTGTTGAATATAAAAAATATCATTTTCTACCATTTGCCTGAGTTTATGCCATTTCTGAGCGGCTTCTTCAAAACGCTTTTCATGCATAAACCTTTTTGCTTGTTCTGAAAGAGAATATACCGTATTCTCTTTAGCCCGAAGTTCTCCTATTATTTCCTCTAAATCTTCATCAGAGATTTTGGGTTGTTCTATTTTAGGGATGTATGTGTATAGAGGGCTATCTGGTACAGGATTTTCTGTTACAGCTTTTATTATAGACTTCAATTCTCTGACACTTCTTTGAGCTTCTTTTTTAGAGATTTCATTGCCTAAATGCTCATAAGATAAAATTCGAGTGTGTCCTAAGTCAAAAGGAATTTTACTCTCGCCTCCTTTTATTATAATGGTCGAAAAAGGTCTCAGAGCATGCCGAGTACCCAATTCATATAGGGCGTTAGCGTTGTCTGTCGTAATATCCGCAATTACTAAATCCGCTTTATAGAGCAAAGCATACATACTTCTATCAATCGTACCTGAATCCAAAATTTCATCTGCACGGATGCACTTGTAATCACAGGCTTCTGCTGACGGTTGAATTATCTTATTATATGTCGCGTCTAAATCTATTGTTCTATTTGTATAGGGGTCTTGTTTTTTTCCAAAGCCCATAATTACAAAACATATCCTTTTTCTATTTTCCATTTGCATAGTTTTATTAATGACAACTTACAACAGATAAAGCAATTAGCATACCAATAGGTTTTATCTGCCATAAAGTCCATTCGATGCGACAAAATGGCAACATATAGAACTATCCTTACCCCAAATGGCTTTTTGTTACTTTTGAACCGTCTCAACTCACTGTCAAAAGTAACGAGGTGTTTTTCATTGGGTTTCTTTGCTCCTTTCTTTGTCCGCCCGAAGCTCACGAAAGAAAGGAGCGGTCGGCAAATCTGCCGACCGCTTTACTCCGTCTGCTCTTCGTGAACGGTTATCCGTCTCGTAATTACTTCGGGGTGCGTGGAGAAAGCCCAATTGATTTCCTCATCGGGCAGGGTGCTGTGAATGTTTCCACCCATCACCATTCCGCAATTCTGAATGACCTTTTGTCGTGCTTCTTCTCTGCTCTCGGCAACCACCTCAAAAACTCCCTCGAAAATGTACTGCGTCCGTACTCTGTAAACTCTCTTCTTCATATTCTCAAAATTCGACCTTTAATAATCTGTGTTCCTTTGGCTCTCCATTGGATAACCTGCGGTGGGTAAGCCAAAAATGGTGTGCGCCATAGCCGTATGCAAAGAACTTGTCAAGTTCCGTTTCTTCGGCTATCCGCTTGACGGCAGCCCTTAGTTCCTCTTCATTGGCGGATAGGGTAATGGCATTGACTATCCTTACAAGGATATAGGGTATCTCGTCCGCCCAGTTGCATACGATACTTTCTATTTCTGCTTTCATATCTGTGATGTTTTGGTGATTGTTGCTTATGCTGTCGCTCTCATTCTCTGCCTTATCAATTTGCGGTTGGCATTGACAAGGCTCACGATCTGCTCGTGATACTCCGTATTCTTGTTGCACACGCCACGACTTTGCACGACTTTGAGTGTGTCCAAACTAACTTCAATCGTTTCTATCCGTCTGCCCTCAATGGTCGCCGAAAGTATCAGTGAGTTCTCTTTAAGATAGTAGGCATTGTCGAATACGCAATGATGCATTGCCACACCCTCATCCAAATGTTCCTGCACGCTCTCCAAAACGTGGACTTGGATTGCGCCGTCCGTGAAACGGATACCAAAGAACTTGGATTTGAGTTCTTTGAAACGTTCCTCGTCCTCCATTGCCTTTTTGCGTTTCTTCTCCTTTTCTTCCTTTTCCCTTTGTCTGCGGAGTTCGTGTTGTCTGCGGTCGTGTTCTCTATGCAGGTCGGTGTGGCAAACATACTTCGGACTGTGTATGTCCTTGCCCAATCTGCGGAGCATATCCACATAGTCGCACCAAATTGAAATGTCCTCTATGTCATAGCCGTTGCGATTGGCGACTTTATAGGATTGCCAACAAGCGTCAAATGCCCTCGAATTGTCAAGAAAGTATTTCAGATGCTCGGTTCTACCTGCTTTAATCAATGTTTCCGCACGGCTGTCGGACAATAGGGCTGGAATGAGAACAGTTGGTGCGATGTCATGAAAATCATTCTTAAATCCATTCCTGCGGAGTGCTTCCGTTGCCTTGAACTTCGGATATATCGGAGAGTACGATATATGGTGGTAGGCTTCGTTGTCGTTTCTCACTGCCATAGGCGAGCAATAGGAAAAGGTGTCGATGTATTTGCCCAATACTCTCTGAACGGCAACAATCGTCTTTCGTCCTTGTGCGTTCCACCAATACTGACCGATTTCAATAGTGTATGATGATGCCTTGCAACCTTTCTCCATTTCTACAGAAAGAAGAAACATTCTTAATACTTGGTACTCTCCACAAGTGGTAAGTATCGTAAAGTATTGCTTCTGTCTTATCTTACGTTCAAAAGTCGTTCGGACTTGCAACTTTGCTCTACAATGAGGGCAAGTGCAATGTTCGGTTGTCTTCTCTATTGTCCAACTATGCCCACAATCCATACACGTAGTACGACCTTTGGGAAGTCGGTAGGCGAAATGGTCTATACACTCACGGAATGCCCATTTGCTCTGTGTCTTGGTTATCGGTCGTAAGTGCTTGCTCTCGGCAAGTACTGCCTTTTCAAACTTGTTTCTCGGTTTCATAATCTGTCCTCCTCAATTAGTTGTTCCGAAATACATAGCCATCCTTATACCAAAAGTCCGTACAAAAAAGGTCATTGGCATATTTGGAGAAGTCAAAGTATATCAGTGCAAAATCGGGTAAGTCATTCTCCACTTTTGCGAGTTCCTCCGCAAAATCCTCCCTGCTTGCATAACTTCCTATGTAGTCCGATTGGAAAGACTTCACAAGGCTGTATGCGTCTTGTGTGAGTTGGATGTTGTTGCCCTCCACCCATATCCAAAAGGCTTCTTTCTCCGTGTCGTTCAGTCTGTCCAATTCGTCCCGAAGTTCAAAGAAGTTTTCCTCCAAATGCCCCTCGTCAATCAGACCATCGGGGATTTCCTCCCACGCTTGGAACATATATTCGGGTTCTTCCTCATCCTCGTGTATCCCGGCACAACGCTCCATAAAGCCGTCCAAATCGTAGAAGTCCGAAAGTTCCACCCATTCGCCCTGCAATGAGCCGTTGTTGTACTTGGCATAAGTGCCTACATAGATGCGTGCTTCGTTCAAATCCGTTGCTTCCATTTTTCTTTTGTTATTTAAGGGTTAAAACTCGAATAGTGAGGGTTGTGCTATCTGCTGTTCCACCTGCTTCTCCAATTTGGGTTTCTTGGCGGTAAGTTTGCGGTATTCCTCCGCTTGGTATCGCTCGATAGCCTTTTTTCTTGCTTCCGCTTTTTCCTCCTCCGTGAGTTCGATAGTATGGTTTACCACGACTTGGCAGTTGATGTACTTGCCCACCTCGATGTTATCCTCGTCGTAATAATGCACGGCAAGGGAATATACCTCCTCATCGGACAGACCTGCACACCCCATTCTTTGGACTTCCGTCAAGATGTAGGTAATACACTCGTCTATGTTTTTATTCTCCTTGCGGAAACTCTCCGCAAAGAGTTCATCGTATGATGCTCTCGTTTCCAAATAGTTTTGGATAACGTCCTTGAAATGTTCTGTACCTTTCATTGTCTTATATAGTTAGATGGTTTCTAAAATGATTTCTTGGATATGTATAGGTTCAACTTCTGAAAAGAGATAGAATATAAACTCCTTTCTATCCTTCCGATTGAGTTCCTTGTATAGTTCCCCAAAGGCGGATATATTTCCGTTGAGGTAAACCGATACCATATACTCGAAGATGTTGTCCACTTCGTAGTATCTGCATTGTTGTGCGACTGTCTTGCTTCTTCTTTTCATATATCTGTCTGTTTAAGAAATGAGTATCCAAAGTATTGTCCCGATGATGAGGGCATAAACCAAGATGTACACTGCGATTGCCAAAGTGATGGTAAGGAGTAGCCGAATGAGGAATTTCCCTGCACATATCCCTACCAGCCAAAGCCAGACGCTTCCGCCCCAAAGGAGAGAGCCTGCGAGTGCAAAAGCCACCCAAATTGATATTTTGTATCTCAGTTTCATCTTGTCTGATTTTTTGATTTTATGCGGATTCCAGAGGTGAGGAAGTTGAGTTTCCATTTTTCATTTTCTCTATCCTCGTGTTTCCGACATTTTTTTTATGCGTCTTTCCGTCGGGTCGGTCGTTTTCGTTTCAGGGGCTTAAAAAGGTAGGGCTTAGGACAAACAAGGTTTTACGGCGAGAATACTACCTGCAATGAAATGGAAGTGTGGAGATTGTCGTCTAAACGGCTTGCCGCCCCGACCTTTTTTGTCCGTGGAAGCCTGGAACTACCTTTGCCGCTGACAACGAACAACCGATCCCGATGCGAATACATGGAGTAGAATGTGGAGAGGAACACCTGAGAGGGCAGAGCGAAAAAAATGAAAGGCAGCCTTCACAAGAAAGACTGCCATAATCGTGAGTAATAAGACGAAAAGAATGAAAACTATTGTCTGAACAGACAACTATTAGAAAAGAAAAACGGAGAAAGTTTCGTCTTTCTCCGTAGATAGTATTACCTTTGCAACAGGTTATTCGAGTTATGCAAAGCGTTGTGTGTCATTGCAGAAGATAGGTCGCTAAATCATTACCTGCTGAAAATCATAACTCACAAGGCTGTTCATAGCCAATTACTTAGACCTAAATGATAGATTTTCTGTGAAACCACTAGTAGTTTTTTCTGAAACTAATATCAGATTCGACGTACTGAAAAATTAAGTCTTATCAAAGCACACTTGGTACGGCTTTGACCGCTCTACTTTTCATTCCATGAGCGATTAACGCAACTCTTCTTCGATTACACGGAACTCGGTACGACGGTTCAGTTGGTCGCAGACTGACTGCTGCTCCTCGGTCAAAGGTGCTACGAATTCCTCGGTGAGCACATCGCCTTCCTTCAGGAAATCGTGCCGTTCGGCAATTTTGGCTGTCACCGTCTTGGGGACAGACTTACCGTAGCCTTTCCACGTAAGCCTGTCGGCCGCTATGCCACGACTCGTGAGGTAATCCACCACGGATTTGGCTCTGCGGTCAGATAGTCCGAGGTTGTAAGCATCGGGGCCTTTCCTGTCGGCATGCGAACCCAATTCGATCCGAATATCCGGATTGTCCGTGAGGATACGAATCAGTTCGTCCAAGCTCTTCATGCTTTCGGGGCGAAGAGTGGCTTTATCGAAATCATATAAAATATTTTGCAAGCCCTCGGCTTTCTCACGCGATGCAAGGAAAAAGTCCACATAGTAGGTCTCACTCTGCTTGGCGGTATCGGTCTTGAGTTCTACGTACTGATTCAAATAACCCGATGCTCCGGCAAGCATTACATAGCGAGTATCGCCCTGCACGCTCATCTTATAGGAGCCATCGTCACGAGTAGTCACGAATCCCTGTCCTACGGGGCCGCGTTCGCCTACGATCCTGACAGTGGCTCCGGCTATGGGATTTTCTTCTCTGTCCATCACATAACCTTGAATCTCGGTGTAGATAGCCGGCAGTTCGAAATGGAAGAGGTGCGACCATCCGCGTGCATCGCCTCGGTTGGAACAAAATACGCCTTTGACTCCGTTGTCCGGCAAAGCTCCTTCTTTGTTTTTGCCTTTGGGCTCCACAGCCAAGCCGAAATCATCGGCAGAGGAATTGACCGGTTGTCCCATATTGACTACATGCCATCGGCCGGTAGAGTCCAGCGTGGCTTTGAAAATATCCAGTCCTCCCAGACCGGCGTGTCCGTCCGAAGCGAAGAAAAGGGTACTATCCCCATCTATGAAGGGAAACATTTCGTCCCCCGGCGTATTGATGTCAGGCCCCAAATTCTCCGGTGAACCATAAGAACGATCCGACACCTTGACACGATAAATATCCTTGCCGCCATAGCTACCGCCTATATTGCTGACGAAATACAGGTAATCGCCGGATGCCGACATAGAGGGATGAGCAGCCATACGGAGCGAATCGCGCATAATGTCCACGAGCGAACCGTTGCTCCAACCGCCTTCTCCGCTCCGAGCGGCGGAATAGATCTGTACCGTACGGTCGTAATCGGCTCCTTGCTGCGCCAACGTATAATATATGGTACTACCATCGGGCGTGATCGTTGGCACGCCTTCATCCCATGGAGTATTGATTCCTCCGGACACGCTATCGGGACGTCCCCATCGTCCTTGTGCATCACGTTTGATGATATAAATGTCGTTGGGTTTCAGTCCCGTTATGCTGCTATTATCCAAACCGTCGTCTTTGCTTCTGCTCGATGTGAAATAGAGAGCCGAAGCATCGGGTGCATAGGCCGGGCCGAAGTCGCCCCGTGCCGAATTCCACTCGGCAGCTCGCCGTATCCGGTAACGTGTAGGATATTCCTTTTGCTGGCGGGCAAAGAGACACCCCTCCAAACCGATAGCTGCAAAATAACTTTTCGGATAAGCTTCCAAATATCCACGGAAGAGTGCCTCGGCTTCCTTATAGTTACCTCCTTGCTGATAAGTCTGTGCCAAACGGAGCAGTACCACAGAATCCGGATACCCGTAGCGTCTGGCATTCAGATAGCCACGCAAAGCTTTGGCTTGTCTGCCGGCGGCACGATAGTTTTCACCGGATCGGAAAGCCGTATAAGCTTTCATCTCCACCTGCTTTCGTCGGGTACGCCTGTATAATGTATTGTACATATCGGCAGCCTTGGTATACTCTTGGCGATCATGTGCCTTCTCCGCATCTTTCAACTTCACGCTCTTGCAGGCAGCAAAAGCAAGGCATACCAACAGGATAAGAAAAGGATAATGGATTTTATGATGTCCGCTGTACATATTAAGAAGAAAAGGGATAGGCTATGGGATATGAATCAGTTTGTGCATCTGTATGCTCAGACACCAAGCAGGAAAAGCCTTGACGAACTCAACGCAGCGAGTGATGGCAGAAGGATCGGGCTCCATGGCATCGTCTCCCGCGAAGATGGGGCTGACAAGATAATGCTGAGCAGTGGGCAATTCGTCGATCGGTGGAGGTAGAGGAGTATCGGATCCTAACGGGAAGCGAAACTCCCCCACTCCATCAGGGAAGTTTTCTTTCAGTTTTCCTATGGCTTCGGGCTTGGGACTACAGGAAATATAGTCTATACCTTTGGGTACGAGGCGAGTTCCGTTGGTCTCTATAGCTTGATAGTAACCAAGCCTGTGAAAATAAGCCGTAGCTTCTTCTGTAAGTTGCAGAGTCGGTTCTCCACCTGTCCAAATGAGAAAGCGTGTGGGATAATGTTCGATACTGCGGGCAATCTCCTCCAATGACATTTTTTTTCCTTGGGCAAAATCGGTATCACAATATGGACATGCCAAATTGCAGCCTGCGAGTCTGACAAAGACAGCAGCTCGTCCGGTATTGGCTCCTTCACCCTGAAGGCTGTGAAAGATTTCGTTTATGAGCATTGCTCCGTATTATCCTGTATTATAATGTATAGGAGGCCGAGCACTTACGAGTCTCGTCCACCCGACAACCGATCAGCGTTACTCCCGTGCCGGCCAACTGCATCGGCCCTACCACTTCTGTCAGATAAACAGCCATATTCTCCGCGGTGGGATTGAACGGTACTGCAACCAGATCGTCCGGCACAGTGGCACGCAAAGCAGGAAGCAACGGATCCTGCTCCCATAGCATCATCTTGTGATCCCAATGATCTTCAAGCCACTGACATAGCAACTCTTTGATTACGCCGAAATCGACTACACGCCCGATCGAATCAAGAGCCGGTGCACTGCAAATAAAGTGGATACGGTAGTTGTGTCCATGCAGATGTCTGCACTTGTGATCGTGCCCCACTACGCGGTGTCCCATGCTAATGTCGTGATAACGTTCGGCTGTAATCATATATTGTCAAAGCTAAGTTTCTGCTGTTCAAAGGTAATCAAATAATCCCCTGCTTCACGTATTCGGCTGTTCGGGTCTCGTCTGAAAAACATTTTTGTAATTTTTTGAAACACTCTTCAGATACATATTTTTTTCAGAAAAGCTGATTAGCGTGTATTCCTCTTCGGTCAATGAGCGAAAGAGAAACAAGGGACGACTAAAGAAGATTTAATTTGATTACTCCAGCCTCGACAATCGGTTGGGCTGGAGTATTTCTATGCTTTTACCATCCACACGGATGATACCCTCTTCCTCAAGCTGAGAGAGACTGCGTGCCAGTGATTGCCTGTTCACGCCAAATCGATCGGAAAGTTCTTTCCATGAAGATTCGACAACAATCCGATTGCTGCCATCCTTCGTATAAAGTTGAAACAGGTAGTCTCCGATCTTGCCCTGCAAACTTCGCAAGCTGAGCTGATGAATTTTCTTCATCAGGAAAGCACTGATATCGGAAATCATGCCTATGAAATTCTCCATCAGAGTAGGATACTTATGCATCATCCCTTTGAACTCTTCTTTCCCGATGCGGAAAAGAACACTGTCCTCATTAGCAAACAGGGTAACGGGTAAAATATTCTCCGAAGCAAAAAGAAGGGCCGGAGCCAAGATGCGTCCGACCGCCAAAGTATCTATCAGAATCTGCTTGCCGGAAGGCCCCACCATCTCAGCACGAATCTCACCTACACCCACGATTCGCAGGTCTTGGAGCTTGTCTCCACCGATAGCATATAGCTCTTCGGCTTTCAGCCGTTCCACTCTGTATGAACAACTCTCAAGCAGAGCTAAGAGCTCATCGTCTTTCATACCGACAGAGAGTCCGCTGCTTTTCCAGGCTTTCAGAAGAAGATCGAATTCGGGATCCATCGCAGCATCGTTTCCTTCAGTACATATTTTTCCGCTCCCATTGGTCGATGGCATCACGGATATCACATAGTTCCTGACGGATTTCTTTCAGACGACTGATGACTTCTTCCCTGCGCGTAGTACCATCATAGTCGTTCTTGAGAGCTTGCTTCGTGCCTGCAAGTGTGAGTCCTTTTTCCTTGGTAAGGTGGTGGATGAGCCGCACCATTTCGATGTCCTTGGCTGTATAGCGACGTGTGCCGCCGCCGGAAGTACGTGGCTTTAATGCCGGGAACTCCTTCTCCCAAAAACGCAGAGTGGAACCCGGCAGATCGAACATCCGCGCCACTTCGCTGATGGAATAAAATAATTTTCCCTGTTTTTGCTTTTTCATTTTTCAAGCCATACGGAAACAAACTCTGATCATCTGAGGATCAGGGCAAACTTAAAAAATTCTTTCAAGCAAAGTCTTTCTTTCGAGTCGGAGAAACGGCAAATACCGAGAACCAAAATGCCAACAAATAGGCACCTCGAACGAAGATCAGAGGGGATTCGACTGCCATTGTCAGGAGGATAGCAGGTAGGAAAAGGAGGAAATCATATCGGCGATCGCGATAGGCAAAATAAAACAAACCGCCTACGAATACAACCAAAACAACCATCCCGGGAATACCAAGCTGCATACCATCGGCCAGAAGCTGGTTGTGCGGATGCTTCAACAAAATATCCGTATCGATCTGCGCCTGCAATATATTGTCCATAGTGCCTAACCGAATACCTGTCAATGGATGCCGATTGATAGCATCCATGGCTATATCACGCATCTGCATGCGCTCTCCGTCCGCAAAAAAACGATGAGACAAGAGGCCGTTGAAGATAAAACCGCCTACGATGATAAGCATGAAAGAGGTGAACAAAAGTTTCTTTTTCTGGGATAGGAAAAAGGCTCGTACCAAAAAAAAGAACATGATCGACAAGGGAATGAAGAGCATGGCCAAGCGGCTTTGGGTAATGAAAGCAAAGCATGACAAGGCGACCAAACCATAGATCATTTCCACCGTAGATACCGTTTGCTCCCGATAAAAATACTGACGCACAGCGACTGCCATAAAAATAGCGAACACGCCTAAGAAGATATAAGTGGGATGAGCAAAATGCGTCCAATGGAGCATACAGAAGCTCGATGCCAATGTCGGAATATGAGTCTTCAGATAGAATTTATCAAAAGAAAACGGAGACAAAATGGATTGGCCATAGTACTGATTCAGAAGCAAAGAGACAACAATGATGCAGGATAAGTACACCAATACAAGGCGGAAAGAAAAAGAAAGAAATACGCCCCATTCCGTTCTTGTCGGACGCCAACAGCACAAAGCCAACGGCAAAGCCAATAAGGGAAGTCGCTGCTTAAGTGTATGCAGAGCGTCTTTAGTCTCTACAGCTCCGATAAGCCCCGTCATCTGAAACAGATAGTAAGCTACCAATAGAACAAGAATACCTACCGGCAGATAGAATTTCTTTTGAGCAATAGCATACACATAGGAAATACCACAGAAAAGCCATATCGCTCCGATGGCAAAGCCCAGCAGTTGGCCTACCGCAGCTACAACAAACGAGATAACCAGCAGCTTGCGGAAGGTAGTAGAATCTGTTAGAAAGACCGTTCTGACGCCCGTAGCAACAGTCATTCCACCCATAACGATGACAAAAATCCACACGAAGAAAGGTGGCATGGCCTTTTTCGGGTCGAAAACCTGCCAGTCTATCACCAATGGATATAATAAGGACAAGACTACGATACCGAGTATGAGAAATACAACGTTCATATTCTGCCGCAATAAGCGGACGAACCGAACCGAAAACGTTTCAGACATGATAGTGTTTGAAATAATTGATGAGGAAAAATAGCCGACCTCTATCGGGAAGATAAACCAAGTTTGTCGCTCAAATAACGGATACGCTTTTCAGCCTTTTCTCTCTCTCCCATGAAAGTAGTACGATAGCTGTACATTTGTGACAGACGAGCGGTCTCAGACAAGGATTTCACACCGGTCTTCGATACTTGGAATGTATGCATCGCTTTGCCTCCGGCCATCAAATCTATCCGAAGAGCATGTCCCTCGGAATCGGCCTGAATAAAAAGCTCACCCATTTTCACTGTCTCTTCGACAGGATAGGTCACTATTTCGTAATGCAACCCCATATCGGCAAATCGATAGTTAAGTGCAGCATCATAGGGAATGTCGCGAGTCTGTAGCATGGACTTGGTCTGCATATCCGTCACTCGGATAGCAGTATGATTGATAGCCTTGGCTCCGGCATAAACACTCAGCACAATAAGATTGCCAAGCGTGTCCGTACTGCAACGCAAACGAGTATGTTCCTGACCGGAAGCCTCACCGAAACCCGAGAGATAGAATTCAGGAAACCTTCCCTCCACAGAGGAAGTCTTACTGAAAGGATGGGACATGCTGTCGATCCGACCGGAGAGAACAAGCAAAGCACTATCGGCGAAGGCGAGATTGCGTTCGCATTCTTTGTACTCGGCCTGCCGGCTAAGAGACAAAGCCTCCTTACGAGCCACTGTATCGGTGGAGTAATGACGATGGAGACTGTCTGCCAAAATCCGAACTCCGGAATAATCGGCATGCTCGTATGCCTCGTGCATCAATGCAAGCAACTGCCCGGCTCCCGACTTTGTATCCTGCTTACAGCCAATAGAGTGCAATAAGAGGAGAAAAAGTAAGAAGGGGATAAAAATTCGTCTCATCATACCAATATATCTGCTAAATGCTATACTCATCTCTCTCACATACGATCAAAAAACGGAGAAGTGTACATAGCGTTTGGGATTGGCTTTGAGGTCGCGCAATAGTGCATCCGCACTCGAAGCCATACTATCCAGTCGCATGTAGAGCGATTTGTCGTTTAAGAGCATCCCGAGCGAACCGTTGGAATTGCGAATTTGATCGGAAAAGCTTCGAAGATTCTCTGATGTAGCCTGTAATTCGGCCATCAGAGCCTCCAGTTTCAACTGTTTCAATTCTTCCGAAAGCATTGCCACATTATCCGTAATGGTACGTGTATTGGCCATGACGGCAGGCAATTGCGTCCCGATGGACTTATCCAAAGAAGCAGTCAAACGATTTAGCCGCTGAGCCGTTGCTGCCATATTCTCCATCATTACGGCCAAATTGGGATTATTGACCATATTCGCCAGGCCGACAATGACTGAATCCACCTTCGGCATCATGTTCACGACAGAAGGAACGATCTTATTCGAAGTTACCGACATAATATCATCGGGAGTTTCAGACCGAATGGTATCCCCGGGATTCAGGTATCCATCCCGAGGATCGCCTTGTATGATGCGAAGCTCCGCTCCACTCAAAGCTGTCTGGTGAATGGCCAGATGGCTACCTTTGGGCATACGATATTCGGACTCGAGGTCAATACCCACAACGATAGAACGACCATTCTTATAGTCGAAGCTAAGAGACTTTACCACTCCTACCTTATAGCCATTGACCAATACGGGACTGGCAATGTTGACATTCTTCACTTCAGGGAAAGCGGCGTAATACACATTCGCCCGTTTGAAAACGTTGAATCCTTTCAGGTAGTTCAGGCCGAAGTACAGCAGAAAAAGAGCAATGAGAGTCAATGCTCCGATCTTTGTAGTCTTACTTATTCTCATTTCTTTTATTGTTACCTCTAAGTAATGCTTTCCGACAATTTCAATATATCTCTCTCACACGTTTGCCCGCTTCATAAACCACGATATAAGCATCAGGGAAACTTTTCCTGACTTTTTTCCGAAGGTGACGAGCCTCATCCTCGCTGGAAACCGCTCCTGTAAGATAAAAGAATCGACCGCCTCGTTGTTCAATGACCACCTTGTAACCTTTCAATCGCTTATCGCCATTTTTGAGCTTCGTCGTGGAAGACAGGATCTGTATTTTATAGGTTTTCTTCGCGGAATGAGCACCCTCATCCGGCTTTACAGCATGCCCCTTGGGAGCTATACTTTCCTTGCCGTCAGACATATCTGCCACCGAAGAAATACCATTGTCTTCAGGTTCGACTTCAACCTTATCCTCTTCCTCAGCAGCTTGTGGTGCGGGCTCGGACACCTTACCGGAACGTCTGTCATAATCCTCTTTGTATCGGGCAAATCCTCGGGCGATAGCCGAAGCCAATTCGTCACGCCCGGCTTCCGACCCCAAATAACGAGCCTCCGCCGGATTGCTTATAAAGCCCAGCTCGACGAGAACGCTCGGCATGGCAGAAAACACGAGTACAGCCAAATTGCCGAGCTTCACCCCCCTATCATGACGCCCCTTGGCCACAAATCCTTTTTGGATCTGTTGGGCCAGTTTGATGCTCTGATCCTGATACGTATTCTGCATCAGTTCGAACATGATATAACTCTCGGACGAACGGGGGTCAAACCCTTTATAAACGGTCCTATAGTCTTTCTCCATCAATATGACGGCATTCTCACGCTGGACTACCGCCATATTTTTACTGTTACGTTCATGTCCCATTACATAGGTCTCGGTACCATAGCCTCCATGACCTCGCTCTTGCGAATTGACATGAATACTGATAAAAAGGTCGGCATTGTTTTTATTGGCATATTCGGCACGTCCCATCAGGGTAACGAAGAAATCCTTCTCACGGGTATAAAGCACTTTCACATCCGGATGCTTGCTCTTGATCAGTCGTCCCACACGCAAAGCCACGGCCAAATTGATGTCTTTCTCTCGTAAACCATTACCGACTGCCCCCGAATCATGTCCTCCGTGTCCGGCATCGATAACCACGATAAACGCGCGATTCCGTTGGCCCTCCAGAGGCAAACATACGATCAGAAGGAGAGCTGTCATCCAGAGCAACAGATAGTGGGTATGGTTTTTCCTTGACATGAACTTTATTATCCCTTAAATGGATACAAAAATAAGGATTATCCGCAACAAACGAAGGCAATAAAAACTGCGATTTTCCTTTCAGCCCTTTAGAAATCCGGAACGGAACCAAGGTGTTGAAAAGATAAGGAACTGTAAAAAAAGACTGCACCGACTTCTCATACCAAGCTGAGAGAATCGGTGCAATGCTTTTCGAGCCTCTTGTCGGATTCGAACCAACGACCCCGAGATTACAAATCACGTGCTCTGGCCAACTGAGCTAAAGAGGCGGATGGGTAAGCTGGCTATATCGCGCCGCTACGACCTAATACCCTTGCTGCGATCAAGCCCTGGGGGAATCAAAGGGAGCATGCCGTATAGGACTTACCCAGGCGCAAAAGTAGTAATAATTCCATAACGACCAAATAATCGGACGGAAATAATCCGATTCTTTTTTCCTGACAGTGAAAATTCTTTTGGAAACAAATAGTCCCTGAGCCGACCGAAGTGGAGAAGATTTGCGATGCGAAATTCGATTCCCCATGGTTGATGGTTTTTACTATATTTGCCGGCCAAGAATGCTCCTATCGAGAGTATAAAACTCTTTGTAAAAGAGCTTATAGGATTGATATAGAACGATATTGACAAACAGTTTACGACCAAATAACAATGAATATGCCACATATACTCCCCGGCTCATCAGGCCGGTTCCATCCCGCCCGTATCCGTCATACCGCCCCGCCTTGTTCGGACAAAGCAAGAATATCCCTATGACAAATAAAGAGGAATAACGCTTCCATAGCCTCCTCAAAGAGTCAAGGCACCCATCGAGTTCCCTATAGAACTTGGTGGGTGCCTTTGTTTTATCACCTCCCGAATCGGCCTTTTTCAGCCTCTGATTTATATAGAAATGACTTTCGATCTATATATAAATGGAAAACGATTTATATATAAATCAAAAACAATCTATATATTTATCGTAAATGATTTGTATATAAATCGTTATCTTCTTTTCCAAAAGTCATATTTCTACCTGAAAAACTTCCTTTTCATGCCTTTTTCACTTCGAAATCGTCTTCCTTTCTGGTGCTTATTTGGAATCATTCCAAACACATCTTCGTTGTTGAAAACTTTTTTGGTGCATATTTTTCAGTCTGTCAATGACCGGAATACTCAGGGAAGAAAGTGGAAACGATCTTGTAGGAGCAACTCCGCCTCCGGATACCTCAATGCAGGTAAAAGAGCACAGGAGAGCCTGCAGTTTGACGGATTCTTCGATAAAATAAGCACCTTTGTCATACTGAAAACGTTGTGCCACAGGCCAACAGACCGAACACTTCGGTAATAATAGAAGTTATAGAAGCATGAATTTATTCTCGAATCTTCTGTTTCGCTTCGATGTACGCCGTCTGTCCGAAGATACGCTCAAAGCTATCTATTCTTTGGAAGAAGACGGTCTGCCCGTCAATGCAGACCGACTGGTAGCCCTGACCGGGCTGAAGATAAGCAACCAACAGTATATACTCGATCTGCTGCACAAACAAGGCTACTGCCTGCCTCCGGACTCGCATCTGACCGAAAGCGGACGGAAATATGCGCTCAAGGTGATTCGCCGCCACAGGCTTTTGGAAAAGTATCTGTCCGAACACTCCGGCTATGAACCCAGCGAATGGCATACACAAGCCTGCAAGGAGGAGCACGATCTGTCCGATGAAGAGCAGGAGCGGATAGCAGTCCGTCTCGGCAATCCGCTTTTCGACCCGCATGGCGATCCCATCCCGACGGAAGAGGGCGAAGTGCAATCCGTGGAAGGAATACATGCCGACGAACTGCCGGACGACTCGTATGTGAGAGTGATCCACATCGAAGATGAGCCTGCCGACCTGTATCGGCAGATAGAAACCATCGGTTTCTTCCGCGGTGCCGTATTTCATCTTTTGCGTACCGATACGGATGGAGTGCACCTTTCTTTCGAGGGGGAGCAGTTCTTCTTACCACAGGAGGCTGCACATAATCTGACCGTAATGCCTTGTACGGACAAAGGCATGATAGATTTGGCACAGAAGACCGTCAAGCTCACTACACTTCGTCAGGGCGAAGAAGCTACGATAGCCGGCATCAGCAAGGCCTGTCGGGGGGCCAATCGTAGACGGCTATTGGACTTAGGATTTGTACGCGGTAGCCGAATCGCCATAGATCTGACCAGCCCCTTGGGCAATCCGACAGCTTATGTGGTCAGAGGAACGGCCATCGCCCTGCGACGCGATCAAGCTCGTTATATCCTTATATACAGGTAAAAGACCTAAACGCTCAGACCAACTTCGAATCGAATGATGAAAAAGAGTGCTGCCACCTCTTCAGCCTGCAACGGCTGCCCCACACACAGCGGAAATAAACTCCGGCGCATGGGCAC
This sequence comes from Porphyromonas gingivalis ATCC 33277, assembly GCF_000010505.1. Taxonomy (GTDB): domain Bacteria; phylum Bacteroidota; class Bacteroidia; order Bacteroidales; family Porphyromonadaceae; genus Porphyromonas; species Porphyromonas gingivalis. Next base: position 1,450,755 of record NC_010729.1, read on the forward strand.
CGATGCGGAGCGATACGACTTCACCATCGCCCTTGCCGGCAATCCCAATACGGGCAAGAGTACGGTATTCAATGCCCTGACCGGGCTCAAACAACATACGGGCAACTGGCCCGGGAAAACGGTAGAGAAAGCCGAAGGTGCATTCTCGTATGCCGGCTCTTCATACAAGATAGTGGATCTTCCGGGCACCTATTCTCTCCTTTCTACTTCCGAGGATGAGGAGATCGCTCGCGACTTCATTCTCTTCGGCAAGCCCGATGTCACCCTCATCGTGGCAGATGCTACCCGACTGGAGCGGAATATGAATCTGATCCTGCAAATCCTCGAAATAACGGATCGTGCCGTCCTATGTGCCAATCTAATGGACGAAGCCGAACGGAACGGCGTGGAGATCGACCTGAGAGGTCTCTCGCGCAGGCTGGGCATCCCTGTCGTAGGAGCCAGTGCACGTTCGGGAGAGGGCATATCCGATCTCCTGTCGGCCCTGTCCGAGGTGGCCCAAGGGATATATCGCTGTACTCCGCATCGGCTGACAAGTATCGGTACTGAAATAGATACGCGGATCGATTCTTTGGCCGAATCCATCCGGCTCTTTCATCCCGATACGCCCAATAGCAGATGGTTGGCCCTTCGCCTTACGGAGGGAGATCGACGGGTGGAGAATATCCTCTATGCCGACAACGAAGCTCCGGCAGAGAAGCTGAAAAGAGAGGTGGACGAGTTTCGCCGCAACTTCGGCGAAGACCTGCATGACCAACTCTCCGAAGCACTCTATTCCGATGCCGGAAAAATCTGCCAAGAGGTGATCACTCAGACCAACAAACGCGGGAGAACTCCACTGGACATCAAGATAGATCGTATCGTTACGAGCCGGAAGTGGGGTTTTCCCATCATGTTGTTCATGTTGGCCTTGGTACTGTGGATTACCATTGTAGGCTCCAACTATCCGTCCCAGTGGTTAAGCGACAGTCTTGTAGGTATTCTCCATCCTTTGCTGAAGACACGGACTACGGGTTTCCTGCCGGATTGGTTGAGCGGATTTCTCATCGATGGCGTCTACTTGGCTACGGCTTGGGTCGTAAGCGTGATGTTGCCGCCGATGGCCATTTTCTTTCCTCTATTTACATTATTGGAAGACTTCGGTTTTCTTCCGCGAGTGGCATTCAATTTGGACGAACTTTTTCGTCGTTCGGGTGCGCACGGCAAGCAGGCTCTGACCATGACGATGGGCTTCGGCTGCAATGCGGCAGCAATCATCAATACGCGCATCATCGACAGCCAAAGGGAGAGACTGATAGCTATTCTGACCAACAACTTCTCTCTGTGTAACGGGCGTTGGCCTACACAGATACTCCTTGCCACGATCTTCCTCACACCTGCCGTACCGGCCTATTTGCGTGGCGTGATCGGCATTGGGTCAGTCGTGGCCATTGCATTGCTGGGTATCGCTTTCATGTTTTTCTTCTCTTGGGTACTCTCCCGAACGCTGCTGCGAGGTCAAGTCTCCACGTTCAATCTGGAGCTTCCACCCTACCGCCCGCCACAGTTTTGGCAGACGATCTATAAATCCATCGTAGATCGTACACTCGTCGTTTTGTGGCGTGCCGTTGTCTTTGCCGCGCCGGCCGGTGCCCTTATCTGGCTCACCTGCAACATCCAAATCGGTGGAGTCGGGATAGCCGAATATCTGATCGACCTGCTGGACGGACCCGGTTGGCTGATGGGACTCAACGGTGTCATTCTGCTGGCCTATGTATTGGCCATTCCGGCCAATGAAATAGTGATACCGACGATACTGATGCTGACCGTCCTGACTACGGGAATAGATGGAGGAACCGGTGCCGGCGTCATGTTCGAAGCCGATGGCACAGCCGAAACGGCACGACTGTTCGAAGCCGGCGGTTGGACTATGCTGACAGGTATCAATCTCATGCTGTTCTGCCTACTCCACAATCCTTGCAGCACCACCCTGTTTAACATATATAAAGAGACGGGGAGCCGGAAATGGACGCTGCTGGCAGCCTTGATTCCGCTTGCCACTGGTTTCGTTGTGACCGTAGCCGTGGCCTTTGTATGGCGGTTGGTCGGAGGATAAGACCGGAAAAAACTTTCCCAAACGAATTGCGATCGAATGAATGATTTTCGCCCCAACCCTTCCCTCTTGCTGGAGACGAGCTGGGAGGTTTGCAATAAGCAGGGTGGTATATACACTGTGCTTACATCGAGGGCACATGAGATGATGAAACGCCACGACGGACGTATCATTTTCATAGGCCCCCTGCTAACGGAGCAGGAAGACTTACCCACCGATTTTGAGAATACAGTCCCTGCCATCTTGGAGGACTGGCATCGTGATGCAGCACCCTCGCTGGACTTGCGATATGTGTGCGGCAGCTGGCGAACTCCCGGTTCTCCCCCTGTAGTACTGGTGGACTTCGAACCCCTCTATGCACAGAAAGCAACGCTCTACTATGAGATGTGGGAGCACTTCGGCATCCAAAGCAACAAGGGGTACGGCGACTATGACGAGGCCTCGCTCTTCGGCATTGCCGCAGCCCAAACGATGCACAGTCTGTGCGAATACCTCTGCCCCGAAGACCAACCGGCCATAGGTATCTTCAACGAATGGATGCTCGGCATGGGACTCCTCTACAGCAAGCGGAAAACACCTCGTCTGAAAACCCTTTTCCTCACACATGCCACCACCACAGGGCGGTCTATCGCCGGCAACAACAAAGCTCTGTATGCCTACATGCCGGGCTACAACGGCGATCAAATGGCTGCCGAACTCGGTGTAGAAGCCAAACATGGGATAGAAAAAGCGGCGGCTCACCAATCGGATACCTTTGCCACGGTAAGCGAACTCACGGCCAAAGAATGCCGGCAACTGCTCGAACGCGATCCGATGGTACTGCCCAACGGATTCGAACCGAACTTCGTGCCGCAAGGAGAAGAATACGAGAGGCGGCGTGCAGAAGCGCGAAAGCGACTGCTCCACGTAGCGGAACATCTGACCGGCAAGCGACTGCCTGCCGATACCTTACTGATAGCCACGAGCGGACGGTACGAGTACAGGAACAAAGGTATCGACCTCTTCATCGATGCCGCTTCCGAGGCCGGACGATCGGGCAAACTCCGCACTCCGACTTTGGCTTTTATCCTCGTGCCGGCTTGGGTAGCCGGAGCGCGTGCCGATCTGCAATATCTACTGAATCATCCCGATCCGACGGAGTATAAAGAGAAACCCCTCCCCTATCCTTTCCTGACTCATTGGCTGCACGACATACAGGAACAGACTATCTCGAAACGACTCGACGAATCCGCCGGCAGTGCCGGAGAGGTGTCCTTCATCTTCGTTCCTTGTTACCTGAATCGGAAGGATGGGATCTTCGGCCTCGGCTACTACGATTTGCTCATCGGTATGGACCTGACCGTCTTTCCCTCCTACTATGAACCGTGGGGATATACACCGCTGGAAAGCATCGCTTTCGGTATTCCGACGGTGACGACCGACCTTTCGGGCTTCGGCCTTTGGGCTATGCAGGAGCGCGGTAGTCGGGACGACTTCAGTACGGGCGTAGCCGTCATCAAGCGTACCGACGACAATTATGGAGAAGCCGTACAAGCCATCGCCGACCTGCTATATCGTTGGCCGGCCGAAAGTGCCGACCGAACAGCCTGCCGGCTGGCAGCCATGCAAACGGCATCCCATGCAGAGTGGCGTTTGTTTTACGACCGGTATGAAGATACATACTCTGAATTGCTCAGTCGAGATTGAAGACAACCGATAATGAAAAAAACGCATCTTTGTAGTCCATTCCACGAACAAACAGCTATTATAAAACAATGATATTGAACATACTGCTTCTAATCATCGGATTGGCTTTAGTCGTTGGCGGAGCCAATTTTCTCACCGATGGCGCAGCCTCCATAGCCAAGCGATTTCGACTATCGGATTTGGTCATCGGCCTTACCGTACTGGCCTTCGGCACATCGGCTCCCGAACTCACCGTCAGTCTGATGGCAGCCCTGAAAGGAAGTGCCGATATAGCTATCGGCAACGTCATCGGGAGCAATATCTTCAACATTCTGGCCATCGTTGGCATTACGGCTCTGATCATGCCGCTGACCATGTCGAACAGTACGATTCGTATCGAAATCCCTCTAACCATTCTCTCCTCCGCGGTCTTGTTTTTCATGGCCAACGACCGCCTCTTCGACATGGCCGGAGAGAATGTGATCACCCGTACCGAAGGTTTCGTATTACTGGCTTTCTTCCTGATATTTCTATTCTACACTTTCAATATGTCCAAAGGGGAAGAATCCCCCGGGCAAGTGAGGCAGTTTGCCCTACCCCTATCCATAATAATGGTAATAGGCGGTCTGGTAGCTCTCGTCTTCGGGGGCGATCTGTTCGTGGACAATGCAGCTATGCTTGCCGGACGCATGGGAGTAAGCGAATCGGTTGTCGCCATCACCATCGTAGCAGGAGGAACTTCCTTGCCCGAATTGGTCACCACCTTAGTGGCTGCCATCAAGAAGCGTCCGGGCATGGCCATCGGCAATATCGTAGGTAGCAACCTCTTCAACATCCTGCTCATCCTCGGAGTCAGTTCGTCCATCAGCCCCATACGGATCCAAGGCATTACGGTCGTGGACTATGGGATTTTCATTCTATCGGCAATCCTGCTCTACGTTTTCGGCCTTTTCTTCGGAGACAAAACGATCAAACGCTTCGAAGGCAGCATCCTCTTATCGCTCTTCATATGCTATACGGTCTATTTGGTCATGACCGCCTAAAGAAAGCCATACGGGGAAAAATGCGCAAGAAAAGGCTCGACGCCATTCGCCGGCATATTCTGCGGAGCGAAATCTCCACCCAAGAGGAACTGCAAACAGCCTTGCTGTCCGAAGACATTCCCGTATCGCAGGCCACACTTTCACGCGATCTGGAAATCCTCGGCATAGAAAAATCGACCTCGCCTTCAGGGAAAAAAGTGTACATCCTGCCTCGAGACAATCGTCCACCCTCCTCTCGCGGTGAACTTCGTATCGGACGCACCGAAGGGTTTATCGGACCGGTCGATACGGGAGAGATGCTTCTGCTCAATACGGCTGAGGGCCATGCAGCCCGTATCGCATCGAAAATAGAGGAGCTATCTGCGCCCGAAGTGGCGGACGTATTCTTCGGCCCGACGCACATCGTTGTCATCGGGCAGAAAGGAACCACGCGTCAGGCTTTACTCTGCGCCATTGCTCCGGCCATTCCCGAAGTCCTCCGCTGACAACCGACACACCTCCTCACGTCAAACCTTACCAAACTTCCTACACTGTATAGTCACGAAGACTGAACGACAATGAATGATGACAGGAACGACATTTCCATGAGATCGAACGAATCAACAAGTATTTGCTCTCTCTCAAAAGACTATTCCCCTCGCATATCAAAAACACATCACTACAATCAAACTTAAACGGGAGCATTTTGAGGCGGTTGTCCCCTGAGGTCTATTGGTTAATTTCATCTATGCAGCAATATTTTTACATATCTTTGTCGCGTTTCAGTTGAACATCTTCAAAGAACACATTCCGACACCTTTGGACATTACATACTTCTACTATGATCCTCTAAACGGTATACAATCTCAATCCAATTAGCCTCCTCGTCTACGAATGTTACTTATAAATCAAAGTCATTAGCAATACAAAAAAATACTATGATCGACCTTTTTTCAAAATTACGCAACTCGGATTGCAGTCTTCGGCAGAATGCCTCTAACACCTATGTCCACCGCCTGCTGAGCCGCAGCTATCTGCTGTTTTTCCTGGCCTTTTTACAGCTTATTGTCAATGAATCCTATCGCCGAGTATTGGTCTCTTGGAATATGGAGGTTCGATTTGCGGATATTCTGATTGCCCCGATTGTTTGGAGCTTGGTCGTTTATTTATTACTTGCAGCCATCCCGAGCCGTCGGTTATATCGAGGCATTATGTGGCCCGTGATCCTGATCGCAACGCTTATGTACGTAGTAGAGATGTACCTGCTCAGGTGCTACGGGACTGTTTTTATCCCCTATATAGCTACTGCATTTCTTGCTACTACATCAGCCGAGGCCAGTGCATTCTGGCGAGAGGCTTTCTCTTGGAGCGATATTGGTCATGTCGCAGGTTGGTATGCGATCGTTTGGCTTGTGAGTCTAACCCTCGGTCGGCTACTACATCTACTCCCAAGCAGACCTAAATTTCTCTTTCCTCTACTGCTTCTGTTTCTTAGCCCAATACTCTATGCAGCAGTTTGGCACTATCCTAAAGCTCTTGATCAGCTCTCCGAAGATAGAGGCTATGCTTTCTCCTATCCGACAGCTGCACCTTGTGAGAGGTTGGTATGGAGCATCTCGCAGAGCTTGATGGAAGGCAAAGAGATCAATGCCCTTTTCGATCGCATTAACTCCAGTACAAAGAGAGATATGGTTACCAAAGTCTCCCCTAAAGCGCCACACACGGTAGTGCTCGTTCTGGGTGAGTCAGCCCGACCTGATTATATGCATAGCTATGGTTATCCTCTGGAGAATACCCCCCGATTGGATAGTCTGCTTGCATCCGGTGCTGCTGTACAATTCGACGATGTGGTCAGTGCCAAGCCTAATACTCAAGGTTCGATTGCAGCGATGATGTCTATTGGAGAAAGCCGTGCAGGAGGAAAATGGTATGACGATCCTATGCTGATACCGCTACTCCGCTCCGCCGGTTACTATACCTTCTGGCTGAGTGCTCAGGAAAAACTGGGCTTTGCAGTGCAAAATGTCACAGCCATCGCCAAACTTTCGGACAGTACCCTTTTCGTCTTCAGAGGGATGGATGATGTGGTATTACCCAATCTCATGCAACGAGCCGAGTATCAAAATCTATTTGAGGTGGTACATCTGAGTGGCTCACATGTATCCTATCAGGATCGTTACCCCTCTGAATTCGGCAAATTCACCTCGGAAAACCTTCCCTCTCATCATGACGAATCAAAGGATGCAGTCGTGGCGCACTATGTCAATAGTCTGTACTACACGGATTATATCCTCGGCGAGATTGAGCGAAAATACGCAAATGAAGATGCGATTATCATCTACCTTTCGGATCACGGGCAGGTACTCTATGATGCACCCAACAACCCCAATCTGGTCGGCCATTCATTTAGCCAACAAGGTGTATCTATCCCTCTGTTTATCTATCTCAGTCCATCTATGAGAGCCAAATACCCGGAGCTTATCCCTCGATTGCAATCCATTAGGAGCCGACGCATCATGACCGATGTCCTGCCCTATGCTATTATGGGACTCTTAGGAATAGAATCTCCTCTCTACAATCCGGAGCTGGACTTTTGGGGCACCGGTTATGATGAACATCGCCCTCGTGTTATATACACGGATGATTCATCTTTGGTTATTGACTGATTCGATATCGCTTATCGATCTTTGTACACAGAACCACCCTCAAGGGCGTTCGACACTTAGCTTTGAACTCAGAGCACCTCATGGATGACTGAGTCAGTCTCATGGTTTTGAACAAATAAGAAGAAAGGATTGCTTTTGGGAAATATGCCCCCACGAAGCAATAATACCTCAAAGAGCAAACCGGTGTACACCCCATAGTGTCCTAAACGTTTTTGAGTACAGAACACTGTAGTTCAGATCGAATCTTTTTCCACTTTGGATAGCTTGGCAAACCGAAGTAACAGACGTTTGCGTCCTACCTGCTGAAACGAAACCTCAGCCTTGGCATTATCGCCTTCTCCTTCGAGGGATTCGATGATTCCTATTCCGAAGCGCGCATGTGCCACTGTGTCGTCCACGCACAAATCTCCTATCTGCTGATGAACCATTCGCTCCTCATGAACAGGAGAGGAGCCGACGCGTACCAGCCGTCTGCGAATCGGCTCCGGCTGAGGCAATCTTTCGAAAGCATCGCTCCGAGAAAAATGGATGGGAAGTTCGTCACCTTGGCTGTGCCCTCCTAACATTTCTTGTGGCACACGTCGCTCAACGTATGCATCATCAAGTTCTTGTAAGAAGCGGCTCGGACGCGAACGCTCTGTTCGTCCGTTTCGGGAGCGTTCCGCAGCAAAACTGATATGACAGGATTCTTTGGCACGAGTGATAGCCACATAGAAGAGACGACGCTCTTCCTCAAGACCCTGTTCGGTAGCATTCATCATCGAAGGGAAAAGATTTTCTTCCATACCAACGATAAAAATATGCTTGAACTCAAGTCCCTTTGCAGCATGTACCGTCATCAGGGTGACATAATCTCCGACCACTCCTTCGGTATCTTGGTCCGTCAGGAGTACAACCTCGTTTAGGAACGTTCCCAAGGAGGGTTTCTCTCCCCTTTCTTCGGCGTAAGAAGTGCCGTATTCCTCAATGCCGTTGAGCAATTCTTTGAGGTTTTCCTGCCGACTTATTCCCTCGATACTTTTGTCAGAAAAAATTTCTGCCGAGATCCCGCTCCGTTTGACCACATCGGCTGCTTGTTCGTACAAAGATTCGTATTCGGACTCCTGAAGTTCACGGATGAGGGAAACGAACTCACCAAGACGGCGTCGGGCTGTAGCACTAAGATCGGGAAAACCCTTCTGCGATTCGGACAGCACGTCCCACAACGAACGAGAAGAAGCCGTGGCTATCTCGTTAAGACGAGACAGAGTGGTATCTCCTATTCCTCGCTTGGGATAATTGATTACACGCCTGAGTGCTTCGTCATCATTGGGATTTACGATTAGACGAAAATAGGCCAGGACGTCCTTGATCTCTTTTCGCGAATAGAACGAAAGCCCACCGTATATACGAAAAGGGATATTGTGTTTGCGAAGTGCTTCCTCGAAAACTCGGCTCTGCGCATTAGTGCGGTACAGAATGGCGAAATCGGAATAAGGACAATACTCTTGCATGCGTCGCTCGACGATCGAATCCGCTACCGTATAAGCCTCCAAATACCCCGACAGACAACCCGTCAGGCGAATACGCTCACCTACTTGTTTGTTCGAAAAAACTTGCTTGGGGATTCGCCCCTCATTGTAAGCAATCAAGCTATTGGCAGCATTGACGATGCTCTGTGTACTCCGATAGTTCTCCTCAAGTTTGAAAAGTTTGCTCCCGGGGAACGACTTTGAAAAGCCCAGAATGTTTTCCACTTTGGCTCCACGGAAACTGTATATACTCTGAGCATCATCCCCCACGACGAATACCTTGCCTTTCTCCCCCATCAACTGCCTGGCAATCAAATACTGTGCAAAGTTGGTATCCTGATATTCGTCGATCAATAAATAATCGATGCGGTCACGGTAGGTCTGCAAGACATCCGGAAAATCACGAAAAAGGACATTGATTTTGAAAAGTAGATCATCGAAATCCATGGCATTATTCTGCTTGCACAGAATGGTATAGAGAGAATAAATCTCTGCCATCCGAGGCATTCGACAGTCTATATCATATCGGGAGAGATCCTTATTGGCAGCATACGATTCGGGAGAGATCAGCTGATTCTTAGCCATCGATATACGATGTTGTACAGCGTTGAGACGATATACCTTATCATCGATATTCATGCGCTTCATCACATGACGCAGCAAGCTCTTGGTATCGTTCGTATCGTATATGCTGAAGTCGCGAGTATATCCGAGGTGTATCGCATTCTCTCTAAGTATACGAGAGAAAACGGAATGGAATGTACCCATCTGTATCCTGTAAGCAGTAGGTCCGATCTCGCTTGCCACACGTTCTTTCATCTCTTTGGCAGCTTTGTTCGTAAAGGTCAGTGCCATCAGCCTTGCGGGATCGTAGCCGGAGCGAATCAGGTGCAGCAATTTATAAACGAGTACCCGTGTTTTGCCGGAGCCTGCCCCGGCTATCACCAAGGCAGGCCCGTCATTATAAAGAACGGCAGCCTTTTGGCTGTCGTTCAATGATGAGAGATAATCTTCGGACATTACGATGCCCCGACAATCATACTGATTCTTTTAAGAAATACTTCTCGCAGCGTATCATTCGAGAGAACACGATTAAGATGACGCAGGAGTTTGTCTATCTCTTCTTCCGCATCAGTACCATGCAGCAAAATTTCTGCCGTACGGATAGGAGGAAGCATTTCGTTCATTTCTCTAATCGAATCGGATGTGTACAAGAACATGAAGTCGCGCACATCATCAGGCAGATTGGAGCCATCATTTCTAAGCGGGAAGATAGGACGATAGTCTCGGATAAAGCGATAGAACGGGCCTAAGATAAAGGGATCTATATGCTGTACCACAGAGGAGAACTGAACAGGGGTGAGATCTTCGATGGTCTCCAGATTCATATAAAGATGGTCGATCTGCATCCTCTTGATAGCCACCGAAACGGGATCGCGCCACTCCTTCAAACGAGTGGCCTGCTCCACAAACATGAACGTACAAGGGGGAACATTATTAGCCACCTTCTTGACAAAGGCAGATGCATGCATCACCTCAATGGGCAAACGGCGAAGAGCAGGATTGGCAAAGGCATTGCGCCAAAGGATGAAGCGCTGGGGATCATTGATAATCACATATCCCGTAGCCCCGGGCTGATCGCGCAAATATACATCGGCAAGAGCAACGACTTCGCGGACAATTACATCAGAAGGAAGACCGACCATCACACCATGTCCTTCATATGCCAAATCGTACACATGCCTACGCATTTCTTCCGGCATATCGGCCGTGTATTCATTATCGACACGCTTATCAGGATTGGTCTCACGTAAATAATCTTGCCACTCCATCCTGCGACAATGCTCCTGGGTCAGATCAAATACATCTTCATAACAACGGAATGAAGCAGCTATATCCTTGGCCTCATCACAAATCTGCGGTAAGAAGCTGTAGTTCTCAGGAGGCAAAGTGCCCGATTCATCGAAAAAGCGAGCACGCAAGGCCTCGAAGCGAGCCGTTTCTTCACGTCCAACACGCATCTTGATGCTACGTCCGCCTTTATAGCTTACATAGATGGAGCTATACTCAGGCGTATAGTCAAATTCGCCCCAAGGATAACCGGGTACCTGATCTTGAAGAAAGAGTGTTACTGCCTCGATATGCTTGCATGTTCCAAGCCCATTCGTTCTAAAATCGAGACAAGAACAATAATTCCGTTCGCTCCGAACACCACGGAATGCAACTCGGTATCGGTTGCGGCCGTTTGCGACCAAATAATCGCCCCATATCCGATTCTCATCCAAATGTTCAACATCGAAAGGATTCTGTTCAGCAAATTCTCTTCTTAATCCTACTTGCCACTCTTCTACGGTCATGCCTTCCGGACAAAACCGATTAGACAATTTCTGTTCTTTCATTGAATAAACCTTCTTTTACTTTACATTATATATTGTCTGCAGAATTCATGTGTACAGTATCAATCCGGCCTTTTTCGAATTCGGCTTTCACAAATTGAGCTGTATAACTATTCTTGCATTCTATTATATCCTCCATTTTCCCTTGGTAAAGCAACTGTCCACCACCTGCTCCTCCCTCCGGTCCTATATCAATCAAATAATCCGCACAGCGGATCACATCCAAATTATGTTCGATCACTATTACCGTATTCCCTCTCTCTATCAGTCGATTAAGGATCCCCAACAAAACGCGTACATCTTCGAAATGTAAGCCCGTAGTCGGTTCATCTAATACATAGAGTGTATTTCCCGTGTCACGTTTACTCAGCTCGGTAGATAATTTAACACGTTGACACTCTCCTCCCGACAAAGTCGAGGATGGTTGTCCCAGTTTGATATAGCCCAAACCGACCTCCTGTAAAACGGAAAGCTTGGATAAAATATGAGGTACATGTTCGAAAAATTCGACAGCCTTATTGATAGTCATATCCAAAACATCCGCAATGGATTTTCCTTTGTAACGGACTTCGAGTGTCTCCCTGTTGTATCGCTTTCCCCAGCATCCCTCACACGGAGCAAATACATCGGGCAAAAAATTCATTTCGATCGTCTTGTAGCCATTACCCTTACAAACCTCACAGCGTCCGCCTTTGACGTTGAAAGAAAAACGCCCCGGCTTATATCCACGAGCTTTACTCTCGGGCAGACCGACAAAAAGAGCGCGAATATCGGTAAACAATCCCGTATATGTGGCTGCATTGCTTCTAAGCGTCCGCCCGATAGGACTTTGGTCTACGGCTATTATCTTATCTATATGCTCTAACCCCTCTATGCGGTCATAGGGCATCGGATCCTGCAAAGAGCGGTACAGCTTTTGGCTGATAGCAGGGAATAGAGTCTTATTGATCAATGTACTTTTCCCACTACCGGAGACCCCGGTAACACATATAAATACCCCCAGCGGAAAGATAACGTCTATATTCTGCAGGTTATTGCCTTTGGCTCCAAATAATTTTATCGTTTTCCCACTACCATCTCTCCTGCCGATCGACTTTTCTATACGCTTTCGTCCACTTATATAATCGGCAGTCAGGGTATTAGCCTGCACCATCTCTTCCGGACTACCTGCAAACACCACTTCACCACCATGTCTGCCGGCTCGTGGTCCTAAGTCTATTACATAGTCGGCGTGCAGCATCATATCCTGATCATGCTCCACCACTACCACTGTATTGCCTATATCACGCAAATCCTGAAGCGAATGAATCAACCGAAGATTGTCCCTTTGGTGAAGACCGATACTCGGTTCATCCAATATGTACAAGACCTCAACCAGTTTGCTCCCGATCTGCGTAGCCAAACGAATACGCTGGCTTTCTCCTCCGGATAAGGATGCTGCAGCTCGGTTCATCGTCAAGTACTCCAACCCCACATCTTTAAGAAACCCCAAGCGTGTCCGTATCTCTTTCAGTATTTCTATAGAAATAGCCCGTTGCGTATCCAAAAGATGTTCATCCAGAGAATCTACCCATTCAATAAGAGTCTTGATGTCCATTGCATTCACTTCTGCAATGTCCTTGCCGGCCAAACGATAGGACAGAGCTTCTTTGTTCAGACGCTTGCCGGCACAGTCGGGGCAAGTTGTAGTCTTGAGAAACTGATCTGCCCATTTCTGCGCAGTAGCCGAAGCATCCGATTCTTCTGCCTGCATCAATATATACTTAGCCACGCCATCGAAGCTGAGAGCATACCTCGACTGCCCCAAAGCTTTGTTGTTTATGGTCAGTAGTTCGTCTGTACCATATAGGATATCCTCGATCAACTCTTCCGGCAAATCGCGCAAAGGCGTTTTGATCGTCACATCGTACTTCTCGCACAATGCCTCTATTTGCCAAAAGAAAAGATTGTTTTTGTATTTGCCCAATGGCTCAATGCCACCTTCGTATATACTCTTCTCACGAGATGGAATGATCTTGTCCATATCCGGCAGATTCACTTCGCCCAAGCCCTTACAGCGCGGGCAATAGCCATGAGGGGAATTGAAACTGAAATTGTGCGGAGCCGGATCGCTATACGAAATTCCCGTATCAGGACACATCATCATCCGACTAAAACGTCCCACTTCGTTTTTTTCCGAATCCAACACCATCACAAGCCCTTCGCCTTCACGCATAGCCAATGCCAAGCTCTCCGCTATACGTTTGCTTTGATTCGATGCTACGCACAGCTTGTCGATCTGCACTTCGACGTCATGTATTTTATAGCGATCAAGCTTCATCCCATGCAAAATCTCGCGAATCTCACCATCCACGCGTACGTGCAGATAGCCTTTCTTACGAAGCCTTTCGAATAGCTCCTTATAATGCCCCTTACGCGAGCGAACCACCGGGGCTAACAAAGCTATCTTACGGCCATCATACTTTTCCAAAATGAGGTGGAAGATTTGCTCCTCGGTGTATTTCACCATCTTCTTTCCTCCGGCATAAGAATAAGCCTCAGCAGCACGAGCATAGAGCAAACGAAAGAAGTCGTACACCTCTGTAACGGTACCGACAGTCGATCTCGGATTCCGATTGGTCGTCTTCTGTTCTATGGAAATGACCGGACTCAGCCCTTTTATCTCGTCCACGTCGGGGCGCTCCATACCACCACCGAGGAAATTCCGCGCATAAGCCGAAAAAGTTTCTATGTACCGTCGCTGTCCTTCGGCAAAAAGGGTATCGAAAGCCAATGACGACTTTCCGCTGCCACTCATTCCCGTGATGACTGTAAGGCTATGACGCGGAATGCACACATCGATATTCTTCAGATTGTGCACCCGTGCTCCATAGACTTCCACAGCATCGTGTCGAGCTATCTTGTCTTTTACGTTTATAACTGTATCGTGCATATATTTCCGACCACTTCCTCATACATTGCTCATAGCATTAGAACAATCGGAAAGGTCGATTCGTTTTTTGCTATCGTGGGAGGTTTCCCCCCAAAGGTATTTCGTATGCAGGTCGGAGTATATTGATATCCCCTTTTCGCTTGTATTTGATTCCGTCCGCTCCTTCTGCCTCGATCACATAATAGTACACGCCCGTAGGCATCATCTTGCCTCTGTACTTGCCGTCCCAACCTTCATCCGGATTGGTCCAACGAAATATCTGCTTTCCCCAGCTATCGAATATACGCCCGTCAAAATGAACAAGAGAGGAATGCTTCACTCGGAATACATCGTTTACACCAGGACTACCGTAAGGGCTGAAAGCATTGGGCACAATCAGACTGGACTCTGCCACCTTAAAATAGTTTTCCAGCAAAACCTCATCAGTACAAGTCCCCGTTCTGTTAGTTGCCTGTAGCAGAATGCTATATATGCCGGCCTGGCGGAATGTAAACTCCGTAGAAATTCCATTATAGACAAGGACACTGTTTTCAGCCCCCTCCTCCGTCCGATAGATACGCCAGACAAAATTGGCAGCCGAAGGCTCATTGCCGTATGCAGCAAGCATCACGGTAAAAGGAGCCGACACGAGAGAAGCATCTCCCTCTTCGGGCGTATTATCTCCTATTGCGCTCCCGCCATCCACCTTGTCCACGAAAGCATACACTTCTACTTTCGGTGTCAGAATTTCATCCGTGGCGACGGCAGTGAAAGGCAGCGATAGCTCCTTAGTAAAGCGATCGCCATGGATCGTGTAAACGGCATCTGCCAACGATGCCGACACCACAAGAGTTCGTTCGTCATCCGATGCTTCAACCTCAACTTCCTTGGTGGAAGGTCGAAACAGGCGAGCTTCGGCATCCCATTCCATATCCGGATAGGAAATTTGCACATGTCGATCCAAGCGACGGGGTATACCATTCGGCTGAAAATAGGGAATAGGCCGGATGGCTGCATCCACAGCTAAGTCCATCGAGATACAGGGAGAGGTCTCGGAGGGTTTCCCCGTAACAGCGGAAATAAATAAGGCATAGTCAGCATAGTTGCTTATCCAATAGTACTGAGGCAGTCTTCCATCTCCGGACACGAAATAACCACAGTTGAGCTGAGGAGCGGTCAGTGTCCACATACCATCCGAATATGTAGATGTAGTCACTTCTTCCGCTTCGATAGCTTTGGTCGTATAGCGATACAACTTTCCTGTACCTGCTCCGGCAAAACGCAGAATGACAGATGCGGGATTCAGTGTATGCAGCATAAAAACCTGCAAGCGATTGGGTGAATCATCCAGAGCTTTCATACTCGGTGCACCGACTATCTGTAACTGTGCCTTTGCTGTGCCGAAAGCTAACATGGAGAGCAAACACAGCTTTAAGAGTGTACACAACTGATTATTTCCTTTCATCCGATTGTTTTTCTTTTTTATCCGGCCAATGATTTTATTCGTGAGAGCGAATGGAAAGAAGGAAGAGCACGAGAGATGCCCGGCTGACAGAGCATCAGTATTCCATTGTCTTGGCAAAGACGAAGTTCTTGAGCGACGTACAATCCGAAGAGTTCAGCGTAGCACTCGTTCCTTCCCACTCCTTACTGCCATGACGGATGTAGATGATCTTGTCCCCGATTGTCTTCACGGAGTTCATGTCATGAGTATTGACTACTGTGGTAATACCATGCTCTTGTGTAAGACTATGTATAAGATCGTCTATTACGAGCGAAGTCTTCGGATCCAAACCGGAGTTAGGCTCGTCACAAAAGAGATACTTCGGCCCCAAAGCAATCGCACGGGCAATGGCAGCCCGTTTCATCATACCGCCACTAATTTCGCTGGGATACTTATGTCTGGCATCGGAAAGCCCCACCCGATGCAATAGATACTTAGCCCTCTCTCGACGGACTGCCGGCTTATCGCTCGAAAACATATTCATCGGGAACATAACGTTCTCCATGACAGTCATACTGTCGAAGAGCGCAGAACCCTGAAAAAGCATACCGACTTCGCGCCGCAGAATTTTCAGCTCACGCTCACTCATAACCGTAATATCTCGACCATCATACAATACCTCTCCCGATGTAGGAGCAATAAGCCCGATGATGCACTTCAGCAGGACGGTCTTACCCGCTCCACTGCGTCCGATGATCAGATTGGTTTTGCCCGTCTCGAATGTCGCCGAGATATTGTTGAGTACTTTCTTGTCTTCAAACTGCTTACTGACTTCTCTGACTTCGATCATAATACGTTAGTATAACATTTACGCAAGCAATAAATTCGTGAGGAGTAAATCCGCCACAAGCACCAATATACTGCACTGAACCACAGCGTTGGTACTTGCTTTCCCCACCTGCAATGCTCCACCTTTCACCGTATGAGACCATTGCACGGCGATTGGTGTGTATTTTGTTTATTAATTCATTGTATAATAGGGAGTTATTTTGTATATTTGAGTATTAAAAACAGCATAATATTCCTCCCATGGCATACCAATCCAAGAATACCGATGAACATGTAACATTTGCAGACGCACTCCTTTCAAAGCGTTATCGCAAAGCACAAAACGACTTCCTCAATCAGGTTGACACGCTTATCGATTGGCGTCCGATCAGGACGCTGATCAACAAGAAATACACGAAGCGACAAAATGCCATCGGCGCCCCGGCTTATGACGTGATTCTCTTATTCAAGATGTTGCTTTTGGAGACATGGTACAACCTCAGTGATTGTGCTTTGGAGGAGCGCATCAATGATTCAATCACCTTTTCCCGATTCTTGGGACTGAAGATGGAAGAGGTATCTCCCGACCACAGCACCATCAGTCGATTTCGTTCGGCACTGACAGAGTTGGGTCTCATGGACAAACTGTTGGCGCAGTTTAACAAACAACTTTCGCGCCATCACATTTCGGTCAGGGAAGGGGTGCTTGTCGATGCAAGCCTTGTGGAGACGCCGCATAAACCCAACGGAACCATTACGATTGAAGTCGCAGACGACAGAGAAGACAATCGGAGCGAGGAGGAAAAAGAGGCAGAGGAGGATTATCAAAAACAGGTTGTCCGCCGGCGTAAAGGGACGGATGAAGAAGCCCGTTGGGTTTACAAACAAAAGCGTTATCACTACGGATACAAAAAGCATTGTCTGACCAATGTTCAAGGCATTGTTCAAAAGGTGATAACAACTGCAGCGAACCGCAGTGACACGAAGGAGTTTATTCCGCTATTGCAGGGTGCAAACATACCTCAAGGCACAGCCGTCTTGGCGGACAAAGGATATGCTTGCGGGGAAAATCGTTCCTACCTGCAAACCCATCACCTTCAAGACGGCATTATGCACAAGGCACAACGCAACAGGGCATTGACCGAGGAAGAGAAGCAACGAAACAAAGCAATCGGTCCGATACGGAGCACCATCGAACGCACCTTTGGCAGTATTCGGCGGTGGTTTCATGGCGGACGATGTCGATACCGGGGACTTGCCAAGACCCATACTCAAAACATTCTTGAAAGCATCGCCTTTAATTTATACAGAACCCCGGGGATAATTATGTCCTCATCTCTAGGATAAGGTATAACCACCCTTGAGGAGCTCGTGCAAGCAGCTCCGCAAGGGGGGATTTACAACTACTTTCACTCCTTACTGCCACCCCTTTCACTCGCTCCTTTTATGCCAAGAACTCCTCTTCCCTCCATCTCCTTATTTTTCAAAGGTCTCCGTATAGCCGTAGTAACCGGCCACGCTCGATATGATGAAAGCATAGGCCACCGACTTGATAATGGAGTAAAACACATTATAAGGGGAAAAGAAAAGCTGCAAACCGTACTCAAAGTCGCTCCGAGGCAAATTCGGCACCAACGAACAGGCCAGATAACCACCGACAATACCCGTGGACATGCTGATTATACTCAGAACCGGAACGAACAGCATGAATCCGATGATTTTAGGCAGGATCAGATAATTGGCCGAGTTCACACCTATCACCTCCATAGCATCGATCTGCTCAGTCACACGCATGGTTCCCAATTCGGAGGCAATACTCGACCCCACCTTACCGGCCAAAATGAGACACATAACCGTGGAAGAAAACTCCAACAGAATGATCTCACGTGTAGAATAACCTATCGTAAAGCGCGGAATGAGCGGAGAGGTCATATTCAGAGATAGCTGGATAGTGATAACGGCTCCGATGAAGAACGAAATGATAATTACGATCCAAACCGAATCCACTCCGAGCTTGTCTATCTCCTTAATCAATTCCCTGAATGACATCCTCCACCTGTTAGGCAGAGAGAATGTCCGCTGCATCAATTTTGTGTACTCTCCTATCTGTTGCAGAGTTTTATTGTTCATTCGCTTTGCTTTGGATTAGTCCCGACAAATATACGAGGTTTCGGACAAAACACTCCGAAAGAAAAATTTTTCCAAATCAACAATTACCGTGTACAAAGGCTAAAGCCTCCTGTCTTCCCTTTCTGCTGAAATCTACATTCATATAAATAGAAAAAGCCCCTTGGAGAAGAAGTCAAAAGACATATTCCAAGAGGCTTTTTAGAGACAAACTCAACCGATCACGCTACAACAGAGCGACTATACCTGCACCTTATGACTGAATACCTGTCCGGAAGAGAGCCGCACCGAGACTACGTAAATACCGCTTCGCTTTAGTCCGTTAGTATCTATGTCCGAATAGATTTTATTATCAATGGTTTGCCGAAGTACCATCCTGCCAGCCAGGTCGAAAAGCAATACCTCAGACACCGGAGTTTCACTTTCGATCCTTATCTTCCCGGCCAAAGTATAGACATCCACTCCTTGTACAACTGTCGGAGAAATGAAAGAGGTTATAAAAGACTCTTTACTCCTGAGCATAATCCCACCAACTTTCGCATAAAGAAGTTTGTCCCAAGGGCTATAGAAGAAAGTGTCAAATATCAGGCCTCCGTATATTTCATCTTCATACCACTCAAAATCAAAGACAGATGCGTCAGAAACACAAACCCTTGTCCGACCATCTACTCCGTTAGGAGTCCCGAAGACTTCACAAGCAATCTTGTTGTCGTCCATCATGCATATATTTTGAACGATCGCATTCTGTATATCTCCGCCAACAAGTTGCCATTTGCCTTCATCTGCTTTTCTGATCGCAAGGACTCCACTCATAAATCCTGTATATGAAGTAACAAGAGCTATTATATCACCTTCTTTATTAGAGCACATGGATGCAATAATCGAGTTACTCAATTCACTTTCCGAGATATCGATGAACTCACCGTTCTGATAAGTAAGGATAGTCGTAGACATTGTAGTTTCATGCATCAATGCCAGATAGATGGTGCCACTATTCGTAGCCTCTGCAAAGCGACAGCTCATAGGTGTAGAGTCTTCATAGATAGTGTTGAACTCGAAATCATTTACACCTGATGCGAAGATGTGATGCCTGGTACCTATATAAGTCACCCCTGTCGAAGAGCGAAAAACAGCCATACCATGCTCATATGTAGACTCAGAAGTTTTGAATATACACTTCCATTCGTTCTGCTCGTTTATATAAAGTTGATACTCTTGATCCCGAGAAGAAGTCGTACATACATAAACTCTGCCATATGCATCTGTCTGAATATCCGCAACTATCTTGTCATCAAAATACGGATCATGCTTCCACCACTGTTCATTATCGCCTAATGGTCGATAGTAGATACCCAATTGCTCAGAAGTATAATTTGCTCCCTGCTGAATCCTTTTTGTCACGGTTACATAGATTGTTCCCTTTGAATCAATCCCCATATTGGGAATTATATACTTGACGTTAGGCTCATTACTGATAAAAGGAGGAGCTATTTCTTCCCAAAAGCTCTGTGCGTTTCCGCCCAATATACCTGACATCATTAAAGCCAGACACAGAATAATTTGTTGAACTGTTGTTTTCATTTCCTTTTCGATTATTAGTTATTTATCATTTTATTTCATCTGCATCTTTCGACTACCTACTTCCTTGCCATTTACAATCAGAGAATATACAGAGCAAATCCCTGAAACACATCACCATATGACATATGCCGAAAGGTAATAATTATATCAAAAACGACAAAATCACAAAAGAAAATTCTCTTTTACCGCTCAAAATCGGTTTTCGGTTTTCAAAGCATGCCTGCATAAAAATAGCAACACCTCTCAGATAGAGGAAAAATAAAAATCCGTCCTTGCGGAACAACAGATCGCCAAGAAGAAAAACAAGCCGGAAAAACAAAAGAGCTGCCTCGGGGGAGGCAGCTCTTTTGCTGTTATAGAGCCTAAGGGCTCTTTTTTCTATTTAGCGGCGGAGCAGAGACTTGAAACCTCCGTCGTTTGCATACTTGGCAAACTCCAGATCCGTAGCGGCTTTCTTCATCATACTGCTATCGAGACTGATGGATTCACGGAGCGAATTTATTACAACGTCCAAGTTGTTCGTACGTGCAGCCACAACAGCCATGAGGTAATAAGTAGTAGCGTCAGGATTCTTTATCCCATTCAGGATCTCTTGTGCTCGGTTGTAGTCGCGATTGAGGATATTGGCTACGGCAGCATTGTTGCTCTCGGTCTTACCGAAAGCCGCTACAGCCTGGGCATAATTGCCCTCTTGCAGATAGAGCAAACCAAGAGCTTCGCCCAATTCGGGCACATTGGCAGCCGAGCCGAAATACTGCTTAGCCTGCTCTACATTACCCTCGTTAAGAGCCAATAATCCAAGGTTCATATCCGTTTCTGCATTGGGCTTCACGCTTGCAGCCTTTTGGAACCAAGTACGAGCACCCTCCAAATCACCGCTGCGATAACGCATCATACCGATATTGTTATAAGCACGATAGTCATCCGGATAGATCTGAGTAGCCACCTTGTAAATATCTTCCTTTTGAGCAGGAGATTCGAGCAGAGTAGCACTATAGAGCAGCTCCTCCACGGTCAGCCGGCCGGGGTTCTGGGCTGCAAGACGTTTGATCTCGTCATCGCTCTTACCTATGATTTCGACATTGGCGATAAGGCGCGAACGACGTAGTTGGGGCAGGATATCATCCGCCAGCTGTCTGAATACGGTAGAGATATTCTTGATCTCCTGCTCACGCTGCTCGGGATCCGGATACATGGCAAGAACACGCAGAACAAGTTCCTTGTCCTGAATATCGCTTTTCTCCACAAGCTGCTTGAAGCCTTCCCAGTCCTGTGCCGTATAGTGTGCATTGATCTCTACATCCTTGATGTTGCTCTTTTGGAATTGTTTCTTCAGAGCAGTGGTCGTATTTTTCTCGCGCTGCTCGGACAGCTTTTCGTTCAGCTCCACACCACCATCAGGAGAAGCGTAGGCTTGTACCTCCACCGTTACATCCTGATTGGGAGCATCCTTGGCATTGGCCACCAAGTCTTTCCAGTCTTTCACCTCACCCTTGTTGATTTCTTGTGCACGAATCTGTGCCTGTTGGATGAGGAACATGATATTTGCATCATAGGCTTGCTTGATGATGCGCTGGAATGCATCCGGAGCGATTGCCGCCGATGCATTAAGAGCAGAAGCCAAGGCTTCCGTACTGATTACACCATCAGCGATTTTGAGATCCGGAAGATTTATTTTCTTCCCTTTTACTTTGGCTTCGAAGGTTAAGAAGAGTTCACTCTTGTCCATGGCCGGCTTATAAGGGAAAGAGAATACGAGCTGCTGATTGCCACCATTGTCATAGCTGACTACACGCTCATTGCCAAGTACTTTTTCTCCCTGAAAAAGGAATGAAGGTCCCCATGATTCACCTGTAGCATAGCGCAGCACAGGCTTCACTGTAAGTTCGGCTTTCTTATTGAACCATTTGGCAGGAAAAGCGATACTCACGGTCACAGGCACTTTGCTTCCCACGACTTCGAGTGGTTGTGGCTCAGCCTTTACCAAATCGGCAGTCACAGGACGTAATTTGCCGGAGCAGGAAGAGATGACTACCGCTGCCGCGCAAACGAGTAGTACAGAAAAGATTTTCTTAAGCATAGTTTTTCATTGTCAATTGTTGAAACCGGAACAAAGCTACCATTTTTTCTCTGTCTTATTCCATATCCATAAATTCGGAGTCGCCCGTTCCACTGTATATATTCTTACAGTGAAAAGATTCCGGCAGAAAGACACCAACGATAGGAAGGCATTTACATACATAAGTCAGAAAAAACCTCAGCCATTATCTTCCGTATCTCTTTGAGTCTTCACTTTTAGGAAGAGCTTTGGTTTTGCAGTTCTCATACGATAGAAAACCAAGATCAAAGCCAGACCATAGAAAATCTGACGCATATTAGCCGCCACAGATGAGGGCATCCCGACAAAACGTAAGGCTTCGGGAAGTAAGACCAAGAAAGCTGCCGCATAAAAGATGTGCCACAAATTTCTCATTCCTCCGATGATCACAATACTTAGAATAAAAATAGACTCGTCTACAGTGAAGCTACTGGGATCAATATAGCTGATGTAGTGCGCATAGAGCACCCCGGCGATAGAGGCAAGCATCCCGCTAATCACGAATGAAACCGTCTTGGCTCCTGCTACATCTTTGCCCAAGCTCTTCGTGTAGACCTCGTCTTCGCTGAGGGCAATGAGTACCCGACCAAAGGGCGAATGCATCAGCCGATGTAGCGCGCCCCACACCAGACTCGCCAAAGTCACCCCAAGGAGGCAATAGGCGAACTTACTCTCCAGCTCCACACCTGACACAATGGCGAAAGCCGGGATACCGGGGATCCCCAAGGGGCCATGAGTTACGCTCTGCCAGTTATTCATGATTGAGTAGATCACAACCTGAATACCCAGAGTGATGATGATGTAGTAGTCATCGACGGTCTTGGCCGCCACACGAGCTACAATCCAGGCTAACCCTCCCGAGAGTAGCATCGCCACAGGGATGTTCAGCATCGCAGGTGTCCCCCAGTGTATCGACATCAGAGCAGTCGTATAGGCTCCCAAGCCATAGAAGCCCGCATGCGCCAGCGATACCTGACCACTATACCCTGCCACTAGGCTAAGCGACTGTGCCAAAATTGTGTAGATGCAGATTAACACAAACAGATGTAGCAAATACTCCATTAGATCTCTGCTTTTTTGAGTTGCTTGCCACTAAAGCCGTATGGACGGAAGTAGAGGAATACAATCAAGATGACGTAGGCCGTGGCATTCATCCATTTACTATCGATATAGTAGGCCGATAGATGCTGTGCTGTGGCCAATAAGAGAGCCCCAAGGAGGAGGTAGCGCATCCGCCCCATCCCCCCAATGATCATGGCTACCACGCCATAGAGAAACCAGTTGAAGCCCATAGTCGGGGTCATATCTATGTCTGCCGCAATCAAAATCCCGGCACAGGCGGCTAGCCCCGTGCCAATTCCCACGCTCCAGGCTATGGCCTTGGTTTCTGAAATTCCCAAAACACGACTGAGCTCAGGATTGGAGGCCACAGCCTTAATCTGACGTCCAATATGGGTACGCTCCATAAAGAGGTGGCTAAGAAGCAACAAGATAACCGAACTCACAATCGTGATAATCTGTACATCGGTTATGTAGGCTCCCATAAATTCGTGCCCAACCTTGATCTCCCACGTCCTAAAGCTCAGCGTACTATCCCCCCAAATCATGGAGATCACATTCTGCAGCACCACATACAGCCCCAGCGAAGCGATCATCATCTGCCAACTCTCAAGCCCTTGCCGCTTCAGAGGATGATACACCCACTGGTTAATCCCTAGCATCAGCAAAACGACAACCGCAATAGCCAATGGTACAGCTAACCAAAGCGATACTCCCCAAAGCACGCTCGCCGTATAAACCATATATGCCGCCAGAGTCAAAGATACAGCGTGGGCAACGTGAAAGAAGCGAATAGCTAGATATATGTCAAGAAAGGGAAACGCGATAATGATATACAAAGACAAAGCATAAACTATACTACTGATAACTTGTAAGACGTTTGCCATTTTGGGTGTTTATTTTCCTCAAGTTGCTAATTAATACTAATCGACAGACTTTCCATTAGATTCATCTTATTTGGGGCTTTTATTAGGACAAGGGTTAAGTCTGTTTTTATCGCAAAATGTTTCTATAAAAGACTCCATAGAATCCTTTATATGCTTATTGTTAAATATATTCCCTTCAAATTTGGTCTTATCATCATGTATAAATGTTCCAATGTAGTAATCCCCTTTAATTGTATTTGCAACTAAGAAAAAACCAGCGAAAGAAGTTTTATCATCATTCAAATATTCCAAATACTTGCTTTTATCTAGCTCACAAACAGAGCTTTGATTATCTTCACTAGACTCTTTGGCATCATTCTGATATGATTTGCAACCGCTAATCCCTGTTTTTGTGATTTTACATAACAGCCTTATCCAATATCCCTCTTCTGCCAACACATTATTTCCATCTTGTTCTTGGTTTGCTCCGCCCTTTTGATAGATCAAATCTAAATGACCATTTATGAAGGATCTCTCCTTATGTTTATCCTTTATTTGATTGTACTCTTCTTTTAAGAACATTTTTATTAGATCCCAGTGATGACAGTTTTCCATCGCTTTATCAATATAATCTGCAGCTCCATCAGGGATGTCACGCCTTCGAGCTCCAACTTTCAAGTATGTCCAATGAAATACGACCCCTTTATGAGCTTGACTCTCCATAATTCTATACAAATCATCTAATAGGATTTTATTATCTCCTATATAGCCAGGACAGAAAGTTGGAGCAATTATATACACATGGTCACCAGGGGTCGCATTCCGCACAATTCTCCTAAGCTCTCTGAGATATTCCTCTATCTCAGTTGTGCGATTACGATCTAATGCAATTAACACTTGCACAGAAACAAACAGCCCGAGCAAGGTTAGTAGAACTCCTGCCATTGTCAATGCAAAGGAGTACTGAGACTGAAAGTTTAATGGGATAACCAAAGGTGTTATAATCGAAAGGAGAATGAGAACGGAAAAACCAACAATAATCCAAATATTCCGCTCTTTAGTAAAGGGAGATTTTATGGTTATTCTTGTAGCGTATATAAAAAAGGCGATAATAGCTATTACAGTTATGAAGTAAAGGATTCTATACTGAGAAATCTCAAAATAAGAGAAAACCAGAAAAATAATTACTGAAAGTATCCCCAAAAGAAGGAAGAATTTGGACAATTTGCTCATCCTTGGTTTATTCTCTTTTTCTGTAGCTACTCCAGCACTTCTATCCTTGACTCTTTTTGAACTAATCCACATCATCACTCATCACATTAAATATCTCGATTTATAATGTTCTTTGACTGCTGAAACACCCATTTCAACCACATCGTTCTCCTGCAATTCTAAATAATTAATCTCTGATTTGAGTTTATCGATAAATCCTTTCATTATTTTCCCGTGGGGTGAGTTGTCGGGTTTTTGTCCGTCTAACTCAATAAAGACTAGAGTCTTTATTAACTCTAGAATTCGGTTGATCTTATCTTGGTTGAGTCTATACTCCATTTCATTCCTGAACAAGTCCTTGATCTGTTCAGAGAATAGAGAGAAAGGAGGGGTATCAAAGACTCGATTGTAGCCATTCAGAAGATAAGTTATCCTATCAAAGCCAAATCCTCCCCCAATGGCCATATTAGTCATCGGATGTAATTTGCCCTCAGAGAATAAGTATTTATATATATTGATTGAAGCAATCTCTGTAAAATCTTCTCCTCTCTTATAAAATATCTCAATGCTATTACCAGCTGGTCGCCCCACTCCGTTGCTAAAAATAAAATTCTGTCGTCCTTTTGTTTTCACGATATTAAGAGGCCTTATACCATGATGTAGAAGGCATTCGTAAGAGAGCGTGTCAGCTGGATATTTCTTATGTAATACAGACGCTCCCTCGCTTACCGAGAAATAGATCTGATTCATATCAAACCCCAATAGCTCTATTAGATCTATCACATCTCGAAGAATACTCAAAAGCTGTTCTTTTATATGATCAATATAGCCAAACACACCCATCACCCCCATCTCGAACATAAGAAGATGGTGATTGCTTGCCCCTAACTTTTCCAAATCGATACGCCTTATACAGATTTCATTAATAGCTATCTTGATTAGTTCTTCCTTTTCTTCGTTTTGAAGGATAGGTATAACATATTGATGTCCTGCACTCAAATTAAATTCGTTGTTGAAATAAGGAGAAATCAAATTACTCCGTTCTTTCTTTGCATATCCCCTCTCTCTTGTAAATTGGAAGAACTTTTCAATAACTTCTTGTTGTGTGATCATTGTTTTATTTTTTTATCCTTGACTGAAAAAATATCGATATCAGGGAGTATATCATTGCTTGCAGAAATCGTAATCGTTTCTCCCAGACCTTCAAATGAACCCATTGTAGCAAGTTGCCTAGCAATATCTTTTATCCCCCCCTCTCTCGCACATCTATTGATGGCTTCTGTAATCAACAAAGCAGAATTAAAAAAGATCATTTCACTTATCGTCATATCTTTGCCGAATATCTTTTTATATTCTGCTAGTATTAGGTTATATTTCTCTGATGGATAGTTATCCTTGAAGTCTATGTAAGATAGATTACTGAATTCTTTTAGCTGATTAAAAGCACCGCCTACTTTAAATCCAAGCGTCGTAATTATCTCGTTCTTGTAGCCCTGTTCTCGTAAAATATTTACAAGTTGGTATAGTTCTTTGCCATTGCCTCCAATCACTACTCTATACGGCTTCTTATGAATAACCTTCGAACAGACACCTCTAAAATTTTGATCACCTATATTGAATGCAAGTATATTTTCTTTCGCAATAAAATTATTACGACCAAATTCTCTAGCTAATGCTTCTCCGTAGTCATCTGATGTATGAAGCAAGATTGTTGATGCGGAATCCAAACCTATATATCGCTTCAAAAGAGCGAACTCTTGTGTTACAGTAGGAGAATGCCTAAAAAACAAGTTGTTTACATCTGATAAAGATGGATGTGTCGCATGCGAAATAAATAGAAGCCCTTTTTCCTTCTGCTTCGAAACTAAAGATAGGTCTACTGCACTCACTATTGAGAATATAATGTCAATATTCTGAACTTCTGTCAAATGAGTTAAGGCAGAAATAGAAATTGCAGGGATTCCCTTGCCATCTTCAAAAACAAATTCTATTTTCTTCCCTCCTTTCAGTAGATTTTCATCATTGATATATTTTTGGGCTAATATGAGTCCATTCTGCCCAGACTCCCCCAAGCTAGCCATATTACCCGTTAAAGGAAGAATCGCTCCAACTCTAATAGTCTCGTTATCTTGCTCTTGCTCTTGATTACATGTAAAGGCAAAATATCCAGCTACGACAATCAAGACAGCAAGGATAACTACTTGCAAAAATATTTTTCTATTCTTTTTCATACGATGAATTGTTTGATGTTATCTAATGTGTTTAAATCTCTAGTGTATAGCGTGCCGAGTTTAAGGCCGAGGACTCGATCGACGTGATCGATAAGCTCTCGAATGCGGTGCTCGATGAGGACGATGCTCGTTCCCTGTACTTTGAGTTTTTGGATATAGCTGAGTACCTGCTCTGTGTTGTCTTCACTAAGCCCCGCAAGTGGTTCATCATAGAGCAAGAGACGAGGCTTATTGGCCATAATCATCGCTAGGCTTAGCATTTTACGCTCACCACCGCTCAGCCGTCCTGCTGTTTGTTTCGATCGGTGCTTGAGGAGTGGCATCTGCTCGAGAACTTCCTCCATACGCTGGGCGATCTCGGATTTGTACCCGAGGTGCAGAAGGGAGCAGTATAGGTTATCTCGAACGCTCATATCCTCATACAATTCGCCCTTTTGGGGAATATACATCAGTCCTCTGCCGATTAACCGAGAGGCTGGTGTATGTAGCTGTGGCGACTGAAGCAAGCCCCCCTCAAAAGACACTTCGCCCGACCAAGCCCCTAGCAAACCATAGATGACCTTAAAGAGTGTACTCTTCCCCGAGCCATTGGATCCGACCAAGAGTACGACCTCTCCCTGCCCGATCTGTAGCGATATGTCGTGAAGGACTTGCTTTGGCCCGTAGCCCGAGTTAATACGGCGAATATCTAGGAGTGTGCTCATACGTAGGCATTTTGGACGATTTCATTCTCTCTAAAAGCTTTATAGCTCGCATACTCCGAAATCTTGCCTCCATTGAGGAATAGAATCTTGTCGGCCACGAGCTCAATGAAGTCTTGATTGTGCTCGATAATAAGCAGTGCTTTACCTGAATTACGCAGACCGATAATAACTTGAGCTAGCAAATCTCGGTACTTGGGGTTGACCCCAGCCACTGGTTCGTCTAGGAGCAAAATCGGCGCATCGCTCGCCAAACAGCAAGCCAGATTGAGGAGCTTCTGCTGTCCATAGGAGATTTGCCCAGCAAGACTATCTGAGACATCCTCAATAAAGCAAGTTTTAAGAATCTCATTGGCCTTTTGGATAAGCTTATTTTCTTCCTCTCTATTTGAAAAAAACACACGCCACCATGCCTCGCCACGTTGCTGCGAAAATGCCAGCAGGATATTCTCTCGGACACTTAGCTTGCTGATGAGCCGCATGTCTTGAAAGGTACGAGAGAATCCGATGCGAGCAACTTGGTACGGGCTAAGAGACTGTATCAGTTTATCACTCAAATATACTTCCCCTGCCTCCGGCTTAAGGAATCCGGAGATGATATTAAACAAAGTCGTTTTGCCCGATCCATTCGCCCCCATCAGCACGGAGATTTGTCCAAATTCAAGAGATAGAGAAGCTCCATCCAAGACGTGGTTATCTCCAAAAGCTTTGGAAATATGCTTAACCTGAAGAATCATATCGAATTAACGCTGCGAAGTTAGTTATTCATATTTGCTTTTGTATCGATTTTTCAGTTTAAAATGAATTTTATTTTGAATTCCTTTTTCATTAGCTTACTCATATCTCATCTCGTACAATCTTTTGATCTGTGACTTGGGTGAAGATCCACTCAATACGGAGTCCAAGCTCGCAGCCAAGCATCCATGTAAATTGGTCGTAGCCGACATTACCAGTATCGTCTATCGGGGAGGCTTCTCCTATCTTTCTTTCAGCACAGGCCACGCGCCAAAATTTCCCCGTTTGACACTCCCCAAAACGTGGCGCGAAAATTTCTTGATTGTGGCGCGGGAAGCAAAAAATTTACGCGCCGAAACGAAAAAATTGTGGTTCCACTTTTTCAGGAAACTCAGACCGCAATTACAGATTTTTTGGGACGTATTTCCGAGGTGACGATAGATCGAACTCGCGCTCATACAGCATATACCTCTTATCTTTGCCGAGAAAAAGGAGAATACCCGATCCGAAAGGCGATGAACCATAGGGATATAAATGAGGATATTCTCCATCACAACGGCATCAGGCTAATATGACAAAGGCTTACGGGGCTGGCTGCCCCTTTCAAATGAAGGCAGAGGAAACGATCAGGCGAATGGATGAATCCGGCCGGTGCGGACGATCATTTCTGTTTGCCATAGACTTTGAGATGGATGAGGGGATCTTCATATCGGAACCGCTGAATCAAAAAGAAATCCTATTCGACGTACGAGGACAAGGGAATGCACCCACAGCTACCGATACGAATGAGAGCAAGGCTCCCGTGACTTTTATCCCCCACCCCGAATCATTGGAAACCTATCGACATCGTTTCGATCGGATCCGCACAGCCCTGATGCGTGGCGATAGCTTCTTGGCCAATCTCACCATTGCTACGCCCATAGAGATGAATATCTCGCTTGAGGAGGTATTCAGTCGCAGTCGCGCCTCATACAAGCTCTTGATTCCCGGACGACTGGTTTGTTTCAGTCCGGAACGATTTGTCAAAATAGAGAATGGGCAAATTTCCACCAACCCGATGAAAGGGACCATAGATGCTTCCCTGCCGGATGCCGCCGGCCGTCTACTGTCCGACTATAAAGAAACGGCCGAACATCGCACCATCGTAGATCTGTTACGCAACGACCTGAACCGAGTCAGTCACCACGTACGCGTCTCTCGCTTTCGCTATCTGGATGAACTCCACACGAACAAGGGACGACTGCTGCAAATGAGTTCGGAGATCACAGGCACACTCCCTGCGGAAAAAGAAAAGCGTTTCGGCTCCATTATTCAAGAGCTACTACCCGCCGGCTCCATCAGCGGAGCACCCAAAGAGGCCACTATCGAAGCTATACGGGAGGCAGAGGGGCAGCAACGAGGCTTCTACACAGGTGTTTTCGGTTATTTCGACGGTAGCAGCTTCGATTCGGCTGTAATGATTCGCTACATCGAACAGCTTCCCGATGGCCAATACCTTTTTCGCAGTGGCGGCGGCATTACCATCAACAGCCGCTGTGACGACGAATACCGCGAAACACAACAAAAGGTATATCTGCCATTCTGATCGAATATGTGCTATATCGAAACCATCCGCATCGAAGACGGCCTGCCCTATCTGCTTGCGCTCCATCAGGAACGAATGAGCCGCACGTGTGACGAAAAGGGCTTTCCCCTCCCGGAAATACCTTGCCTGACGAATCTATGCCCTCCGGAATTGATGTGCGGAATGACCAAATGTCGTATTCTATATGGTAAGGAGGGCATTTCGGACGTTTCCTTTTCACCTTATACACCACGCCAAATATCCTCCCTGCGTATCGTAACGGCTCCAGCCGATTTGGACTATCATTTGAAGCAGGCTGACCGTTCACCTCTCGAAGCCCTTCTCATGCAAAAAGGAGAAGCCGATGAAATTATTATCCTGCGCAACGGACTCCTGACAGACACATCCTACACCAACCTCCTTCTACATATCGGAGGAGAACTTCTCACACCGCGCGTCCCTCTCTTAGAAGGCGTACAACGCCGGTATCTGCTCCAATCCGGTCAAATTCGACCGGCAGACCTGCAAATCGAAGAGCTCAAAAAAGCAGAAGAAATACTGCTGATCAATGCCATGCTCCCCTTGGGGCATACCATTCGTATACACCCATCGCAGATTATTTTTTGATTATCTCATCTTCGGCTATCGGATCGAGTTATCCGACAGAAGGCTTAGAAGAGGTAGGAGATATTGCAGATAGCCCCGATGGTATGGCCGGATGTTCGTTCGGCTTGCGGATCGGACAGGATATGTGAGATGACACCGGGCGTTTTGCCATAGGCTATACCGTCCTTCCTTTTCATCAGGTCGCCATACAACCGCAGCTCTGTCATCAGGCGGTGGGTATTCCGCATCGGAATCGAGACGTACAGAGAGGAACGCACCTCCACGCCTTCTCTATTACGATAGGCATAGGGCAAATAGGCCAGCTGATAGTCGAGCTGCTCTTTCTGGATGGTACGAATCTTATACGAATGCGTCAGCACCATTCGATAAGCAGCCGAAAGCGAAAGTCCAAAATCCAATTTGGTGCCGATATGGTCATAGGCTATACCGGCAAAAGGACGTAGCATTCCGCTCATGGTATGATGTCCATGCTTGCGATACGTCTCATCATAGCCGTAGAAATCACTACCGGCACTCACTCTCAGGGCACAACCTCTATCCGTGCGAATACGGTAGGAGGCTTGGGCTTGGGCGGAGAACTCATTGAGCATATACCAGCGGCGAATAGCCAAGATACGGAGGTCGTAGATATGATAATTATCATCCGGCTTGTAGTCTTCGTATATCCGCTCTATCCCTTGGCGCAGAGCATAGTCGGCCGAAAGGGAAAAGGAGAAGCCGGACAGTTGCCAACTACCATAGAGTCGCAGGCGATTGTAAAGCAGAGCAAAGAGATTGATGGACGACCGCTCCTCGGTATCGAGGAAGTAGCCGCTGTAGTCGAGACCGATGGCATCACCCCTACGGGTATCCAGACGGGAGCTAAGCTTCCATCCGTTGACGTAGTTCATTCTGGAGATACCGAACCAGATAGGGCTGTTGCTGACATCCACCTGACCGAAACCGTAGCTGACGAAGAATTTGTCCTGCTGCCCGGGACGCCAGTTGTACTGTGTGAGGTGTTGTCTATGATAGAGATACGCAGCCGAAAGCGATAGCCTGTTCTCTTGAGGCAGCGTCAAGGAGGTAGCACAAGAAAGCTCCAGTGCACCGGTCGTATTGGTGGTGCGCGGATCGGTCAGCCGATAAGCAACTTCGCCCCTGTATGAGAAGCCTATACCGAGTGGCAAATGTCCGGCGCGAAAAGAATAGTAACCGGCAAGCCGATAGTCTTCGAAATGATAATCTCCACCGGTCGAATCAGACACCAGATAGGGATAGTAGGCTTCGGCATTGCGCAGGGCATTCCAGCCGATGCGTTTGTGCATGCCACGTGAGTAGGAAGCACTGCCCTGCAATGTGCCATAGTTACGGACACTGATGCGACCACCCGATTCGAGCGAGAGCGAGGAGTAGTTATTGCCGTTGTACGGAAGATAGTCGCCCGCAATATCGCCGTATGCCGAGCCGAAACGGACATAGGCCGAATCGCGCAGCCTATCGCTCAACGGGAAAAGATCGGCCCCCCTTTTTTCTTTCGTTTGCACACAAATCTCCCTGTATTGTCTTTCGGTGGGAGACAGGACGATCTGATCCGACAGCTCGAAAGGAGTATTGAGCATCTGCGCCTCGACAGACAGGTGCACAACTCCCAAAAGGCAAAAGAAGAGAGCGACCGGAAGGCGGCTGTATCTTACAATGGTTTTCATAGGGTGAATGTCGTTTCTATTCCGAAATAGGGTATAGACCAGTCTCGCTCCGTCGTATTATTGGCCTGTTTGTATTTGGGATTGATGTCGATGATATTGTCCACGAAAAAAGCCAGCCGCATACAGTCGGAGAACTCTTTGGTGGCTTTGAAATTGATACGCAGCGATATGGGTTTGTATGTAGCCCTGTAGTATAGCTCCGTCCGCTCTCGGCTCAAGTACTTGAGAATATCGTTCGTGGCAGCAGCCTCCAGAATGGCAGCCTTGCTCGTGGGATGGACTACTCCATCGAGATCCATATAGGCATAGGGGAACTCGCTCTCCTCATGCCCCCTGTACGAGGCATCGTGCCAGATAATCTGGAAAAAGGAAGTGAAGATCAGTTTATAACGAGGGAAGTGCGTATTGACCCAAACATTCGTATTGAAGCGTTGGTAGTGTTTGTGCAAACTGCCTTCATAATAGCCCACATAAGGATAGAGAGCCTGCTCGTACTCCGACACTATCGGTCGGAACATGATAGGGATACCCGAAGCGTAGAGCGTATGGTAATAGGCTCCATTGACTTCGACTTGGGTATTGATGGCTTTCAGATAAGGTGTGCGCAAACGAAATTCGATACCGCGCTTGACTACTTTGGCAGAATTCTGCACGGTGGGGATAACAAAGAAATCCTTGTGATGCTCCTGAATATAATCCTCCTTCTGCGGTTTGTGTCCCGGAGGAAGAGGGGCTATCAGCTTGGTATAGCGGTCGAAGGCTATAGGCAGAAAGGAGTCGAAATACTCGAAACCGCGTCGCGATTCTTCGTGGAAGAGTGTCAAAGAAAAGTCGAAACGCTTGTACGTCATATCTATGCCAATCTCTTTTTTGACATTGCGGTTCTCCCTGATAGCAGGATTCTCGGGATTGTGGATATAAGTATAAGTGATGAGATGATCCAGTTCGGGATTCTGCATATAGGCATTCAGCACCATGAAGTCACGGTAGATCTTGTCCGGATACAGATGATCCAGTGTAGGCAGCTTGTTTTCCATACCGTATCCGGCACGCAGGTTTATCGACAGATGTTCGGCTCTGTACTGCCAGTTGGCCTTGATACGCGGCTCTATCAGCATCTTCCGAGAGAGGACATAGGACGAAGGCAGATTGAATAGATGCGTAGCCCTCAGTCCGGCCTGAATACCCAGCCTATTGGCTCCCCACTCGATAGAAGCCCTGTCCTCGACAAAGAATGCAGCATAGACCGAAGCCGGTATATTGTAGTTGGGACGAGGGCGGATATAGCTGTTGTTTCCCGGATAAGGCGGACGAGTAGGATCGGCCACCACTCCCCTACCGATATTCTTACTGCTGCGAGCTTCCAGCCCGTACAGCAAATGATGGTGATGACGTTCGGTGAAGTTTATATCGGTATTGGCTTTGAAACGGCTGAAGAAATAGAGCGGCTGATTGTCTATTTCATAGTAGGCATAGTAGGCCGAAGGGAGGAAAACACCTTCATGTTCTCCGCTTTCGGTAGCTACGGGCATACTCTTCGGGCCACTCGTACTGATGTAGTATTTCTTCCTTTTGAGCAGATCGGAAGTATAGTCGGCAGAGAGAAGCCAGTCTATACTATTGAGCCAACTACCTGAAAAGCGGACTTTGGCATCGAAGGAAAGAGAAGAACGCAAATACTTGGAGTTGTAGGTCTCTTCATACTCATTGACGAGCTGATCCGATTTGCTGTCTTGAATGGAAAAGGTCTGCATCAGCCCGATACCCAAGTCCACGATCTTATCCCCGTAATTCAACTGATCGCTATATCTGGCATGCAGCGTACTCCGCTTATAGCTATCCAACACCTCCCTCACATCGGGTTTGTTGTGCAGGAAGTCTATTCCCGTATGAATGGATGCCCCGCGCTTGGACACTTTGAATCCCTTCCCCACATAAGCCAGTTTGCTAAGGGGATCGGCCTTGACACGCATTTGGAGTGGAGCAGACCCTTGCTTGGTACGGATGCGAATGGCTCCGCTCGACAAATTGCCTTCCCCTACGGATGAGATGCCCCGTTCTATTTCGATGGTTTCGATATGATCTGTGGAGATGGTACGAAGATCGATACCGGCATTCATTCCCGTCCTGCGAGTAACGGTACGATCCGCAACGTACAGGTCAGACCGATCTACTCCCGTGATACCATACAGTTGGGTACGCATGGCATCGTTCGAAAGCGGCATACCATCGATGGAGATGTTGGTTCCCAAAGAGGTATTATCGTCGCTGCCTATTTGTCGAGAAGTCGTTCCCACGAATCCGGTCAGGCTGTTGCTTTGCACCACATTACCCGGAAGCAGGAGAAAGATGTCGCGCAGGGAGGTAGGCTGGATATGTTCCAGAGCAGTCCGATCCACCGATACGTTGCCGTCCGTCTTGTTCTTATAAGTGGCCAGCACCTGCACCTCTTTCAGAGCGATACTATGTTCTTTGAGTCGGAAGTGTACCGTGGTGTCTGCTTTGATATGGAGCGTAGTCTCGAACGAAGCATAGCCCATGCAGCTGACCACGACACGGTACGATCCGGCTGTAACCCGTTTGATCACAAACTCTCCCTTCCCGTCACAGGCTACCCCATAAGCCTGATCCGCCAAAAGTACAGTGGCAAAACCAATGCCCTCCTTTCCCGCCATATCCGTCACCTTACCACGGATCGTACAAGTGGACACATGATGCTGAGCCGAAGCTCCATACGCGAGCAGCAAAAGCGTACAGATCAATAAAGCACGCAATACGGGGATGTAAGAAAGTCCATTCTTTTTCATGTGATCATCGGAATTGTATTCGAGCCCCTGACTGCGATCTGGGCAGAGGAGATGTCTCATATCAAATTACTATGCAGACAGTCGCCCTTTTGAGGGCTGACACTGTCTGCACAGATCGGGGTAAGAATAATTCGGAGTCTATATTCAGAGATGTACTAATGTACTTTTCTATTAGAATCTTGCAGGAAAGGAGTTTTGTCCTTGACGTGCTATACAGTCATTTTCAGAGTCGTTGGTGTCTATCATATAGGTACGGCCATTCTTTTCTTCCGTCTTGCGAAGAATGAGTATGCCACGGTGGCAACCCGGTACACCGATCATGGACTTATCCACTGTCACGGGCAGGGACTTGACTTTCATATTACCGGTATTGCCGGTCTCGATACCATCCAACACATTTTCCACCGGAACGGCATAGAGCATAATGTTCTCTCCATCATTGTTCGTGTACTCGAACTGGTTCTTGGCCAGGAAAGTTTCGATCGGCTCATCTATCTCGAAAAGAATGGGAGGGATAAATCCTCTGGGATGCATCATGAAAACACCGAATCGATTAAATATCTTCACCATATTGGGAACATTGGGGTTGTCCACATCCTGTCCGAAGTTTGCGGGCTGATCCGGCTCATAGACTTCCAAATCGGCACCGCTCAAGTCCACGGAATTGGGATGCTCGGCATCGTGGTGATTGATGGCCGTTCCGGCTATCACGAGCTGACCACCGGGTTGGATGGGATACTGCGAACCGTTGCCGGGGATAGTATAGATCATGGAAAGGACGATGCGGTTGTTCTTGGTCAACTCCTCGGTGAAAGCGTCTTCACCTGTTACGTTGGCATGTGCGGCGAGACCGAAAGCGACACCATCGGCATAGACCACCTTATCGCTATTATTGTATATGACGAAGTACTGATCCGGGTGCATCATCTGCCCGTTGTTGGTCTCTCCATTGAAAAATACTTCTTTGAACAGCAGACCGGAAGGGCGGATCTTCGTCACGATGAGTGGAAGCTCCAAGGTAGTATTCTCTGCGATGGAATAGTTTTCCTTGATGGCCACGATACTATTGTTCCCTATTTCGCCACGTATCGTAATCGTATATACACTGGCATCCAGACTAAGAGAGCAAACACCGGCTTTGTCGAGCTGTTTTTCCACTTTCTGTTGGGTACGAAGATCGAGGAATTCGATGGCTATACCTTCGAGACTCTCTATCGTACTGCCTTCCGGTAGTTTGGCACGGATAGTGATAGCGTACTGTTCGGGCACATCCGGCGTATCCTTGGCACAAGATGACAGCAACGACATGATGGCTGCTAAAACGAGGGAGAAAAAAAGAAAATTTTTTTTCATAATGAGTAACAATTAAAGGTGTTCCGAGAAATCATTGCAAAGGACTATGATAATCGCACCTCGTACAATACCGACCGATTGGTATTTTTCTTTCTTATCTCCCCACATATTTGTAGTTTTTATGCTGGATGAACTGTAGAAAATAAATTCTATTAACGATCCTTGTGTTTTCCTTTTCGGATCAAGCCCTCCAAAAGGAGGAATGACTGTATGTTCAGGATAAGCCTCTGAACCGAGATTGGGAACAAAAAAGGAAAGAGCAAGCCCGACGAATCGGACTTGCTCTTTCTCCAATAAACCGATAGGTGTC
The DNA here is from genome assembly GCF_000010505.1 of Porphyromonas gingivalis ATCC 33277. Lineage (GTDB taxonomy): Bacteria > Bacteroidota > Bacteroidia > Bacteroidales > Porphyromonadaceae > Porphyromonas > Porphyromonas gingivalis. The sequence goes on from NC_010729.1 coordinate 1,488,249, forward strand.
AGCCTCTTCACACGAGTCGAAGAGACTGACGTATTCTTTCTTATTTGCCTTCTTCGATAACGGCCTGTGCTGCTGCCAATCGTGCAATAGGCACACGGAAAGGAGAGCAGGATACGTAGTTCAATCCCACTCTATGGCAGAACTTCACAGACGAAGGCTCACCACCGTGCTCACCGCAGATACCGCACTTCAGATTGGGACGAGCCTTGCGGCCGTTCTCCGTAGCCATTCTTACGAGCTGGCCTACACCTTTCTGGTCGAGTACCTGGAAAGGATCCACTTTCAGGATCTTCTTGTCGAGGTAGATGGGGAGGAACGAAGCGATGTCGTCACGAGAGTAACCGAAAGTCATCTGCGTAAGGTCGTTGGTCCCGAATGAGAAGAACTCGGCCGAAGAGGCGATTCTGTCTGCCGTAAGGGCAGCACGCGGTACTTCGATCATCGTACCTACTTGGAATTCCACGCTGTCGCCCTTCTCTTCGAACAGCTTGGCAGCCGTAGCACGGATTACCTCTTCCTGATGTTTGAACTCATGGAGGATCCCCGTCAGAGGCACCATGATCTCAGGCAGACAGACTACACCTTCCTTCTTCAGCTCCAAGCAAGCACCGAGGATGGCACGTGTCTGCATCTCCGTAATCTCCGGATAGGTATTACCCAGACGGCAACCGCGATGACCGAGCATGGGGTTGTGCTCCATCAGATCTTCCACACGCTTCTGAATTATCCTTACATCCACACCCATCATCTGAGCCATCTCCTCCTGACCCTTCAGATCATGAGGTACGAACTCGTGCAGGGGTGGATCGAGGAGACGTACATTCACGGGGAAACCATCCATGGCACGGAAGATACCCTTGAAGTCTTCCTGCTGATAAGGCAGGATTTTGGCCAAAGCACGTACGCGACCTTCTGCCGTCTCGCTCAGGATCATTTCGCGCATGGCTTTGATCTTCTCGCCTTCGAAGAACATATGCTCCGTACGGCAAAGACCGATACCTACGGCACCGAAGCTGCGAGCTATCTCGGCATCGTGAGGAGTATCGGCATTCGTACGAACTTTCAGCTTGGCATACTTATCGGCCAAAGCCATCAGATCGGCGAAATCTTGATCCATTTCGGCGGCTTTCGTCTCCACCTGTCCTTCGTATATCTCACCGGTAGAACCGTTGATGGAGATGTAGTCGCCTTCTTTGAAGAGGGTTCCATCGATCTCTACGGTACGTGCCTTATAGTCGATGTTCAATGCACCTGCTCCCGATACGCAGCATTTGCCCATACCTCTGGCTACTACGGCAGCATGCGAAGTCATACCTCCGCGAGCCGTCAGGATACCTTCGGCGGCAGACATACCGGCCAAGTCTTCGGGCGAAGTCTCGATACGCACCATCACCACACGCTTGCCATCCTCTTTCCACTGAGCGGCATCGTCGGCGAAGAATACGATCTGACCCGTAGCGGCACCCGGCGAAGCAGGCAAGCCCTTGGTCAGTACACGTGCTCTAAGGAGAGCAGACTTGTCGAAAATGGGGTGGAGCAATTCGTCCAACTTGTTAGGTTCGACGCGCATAAGGGCTTCTTCCTCGCTGATCATACCCTGACGCAAGAGATCCATGGCGATCTTCACCATGGCACAACCCGTACGCTTACCGTTACGGGTCTGGAGGAACCAGAGCTTACCTTCCTGTACGGTGAACTCCATATCCTGCATATCGCGGTAGTGATCCTCCAGCTTCTGCTGCAGGGTATCCAGCTCCTTGTAGATTTCGGGCATGGCCTCTTCCATGGAAGGATACTGAGCCACGCGCTCATCTTCTGCGATACCGGCTCTTTCGGCCCAGCGTTGCGATCCGATCTTCGTGATCTGCTGAGGTGTACGAATACCGGCCACAACGTCCTCGCCCTGAGCGTTGATGAGGTATTCCCCGTTGAAGAGATCCTCACCGCTACCGGCATCACGAGAGAAGCACACTCCGGTAGCCGAAGTTTCGCCCATGTTGCCGAATACCATAGCCTGTACGTTCACAGCCGTACCCCATTCTGCCGGGATACCTTCCATGCGACGGTAGAGGATGGCACGCTCGTTCAACCAAGAGTCGAACACGGCCATGATAGCGCCCCAAAGCTGCTCTTCGGCAGAGAAAGGGAAGTCCTTACCCGTCTGAGCCTTTACGGCTGCCTTGAAACGGGATACGAGGTCTTTGAGGTTTTCTACGGAGAGTTCGTTGTCCAAGTGCACACCATTCTCTTCCTTGACCTTCTCGATTATTTCTTCGAACGGATCTATATCTTCCTTATTCGTGGGCTTCATACCGAGTACCACGTCGCCGTACATCTGCACGAAGCGACGATAAGAGTCCCAGGCAAATCGTTCGTTGCCGGTCTTGCGTACGATACCGGCCACCACTTCGTCGTTCAGACCGAGGTTGAGGATCGTATCCATCATACCGGGCATGGAAGCACGCGCTCCCGAACGTACGGATACGAGAAGAGGGTTCTCGGTGTCGCCGAATTTCGACTTCATCAGTCCCTCGATATTTCTGATCGCATCGTTTACTTCGCCACGCAGCAGCTCCACTACTTTGTCTCGGCCCAATGTATAGTATTCCTGACAAACCTCTGTCGTGATCGTAAAACCGGGAGGCACCGGCACACCGATAAGATTCATTTCGGCCAAATTGGCACCCTTACCTCCGAGCAGGTTCTTCATCCCTGCTTCTCCCTCGGCCTTCCCATTGCCGAAGGTGTAGACTCTTTTCTTTTCCATTTAGATTAGTCCGTTCGTTATTATTATAATTTGGATAGTTCTTACCTATGACAAAAAGCGATAATCGACTCCTTCTCCGAGCTTCCGGAAGAGGCCGTTTTTTGTTGTAAGTTGCAAATTAACGAAAAAAGAGCAAGATACGCTACTTTCCACCACCCCTCAAACCCATGAACCTCAAAGGAGTATGGGATGGAATAGTGGGCGAAGCATGCTATATCAAAGGAGAAAAAGACTTCCCTCCTCCTCGTTATGCCCTCTGTCCGGAGCGGATTACTTCAATCATGAGTAACCCAAATATGCAACAAGAATGACCGCATTTTGTTCACGAGGTAAACAGCGAATAGAAGTGCTGTCAAAAGCCTGCTATGCTTTCTCAGTCAATGCCTTGGCAAAGGCTTCCACCTGCTCTATATGTGGATGCCGGTTTTTCCGAGCCAGCTCTATATCCGGGGCCAAGTTCCAGCCGATGGATTTCGCTCCGGCATTCAGCAAAGCCGCCAGCTCTTTTTCCGCCTCGGCACCCCATTCCTCGTAATAGTGCGCATATCTGTAGAACCATAACTTGGCCTGCAAGGGTTTCGTCTCTTCGTCATTATCGGCATTCTCGAATGCTTGCTGAATCAAGCTATCAGCACGTTTGAAATCCCCCCGACACGTAATGAGAAAATGAGCATAATTGCCAAGCTTATTGGCACTCTTCGGATCTACCTCTAATGCTCGCTTGTAATACGTCTCGGCTTGGTCGTAATCGTGACGAATATTATTTAAGAATAAGGCATAATTCCCAAGATTATTCGCATTCTTCGGATCTGCCTCTAATCCTCTTTTGTAATACGACTCGGCTTGGTCGTAAGCGTGACGAATATCCTGTAAGAATAAGGCATAATTTCCAAGATTATTCGCATGATTAGGATCTGCCTCTAATGCTCGCTTGTAATACACCTCGGCTTGGTCGTAAGCATGACGAATAATATGTAAGAATAAGGCATAATTTCTAAGAGTATTCGCATGATTAGGATCTGCCTCTAATGCTCGCTTGTAATACACCTCGGCTTGGTCGTAAGCGTGACGGATAGTATGTAAGAATGAGGCATAATTCCCAAGAGTATTCGCATGATTCGGATCAGCATCTAATGCTTTCTTGTAATACCTCTCGCCTTGGTCGTAATCGTGACGGATATTATTTAAAAATACGGCATAATTGCCAAGGGCATTAGCATTCTTCTGATCAGCATCTAATGCTTTCTTGTAATACCTCTCGGCTTGGTCATAATCGTGGCGGATATCATTTAAGAATACGGCATAATTGCCAAGAGTAACTGCATTCTTCGGATCTGCCTCTAATGCTCGCCTGTAATACACCTCGGCTTGGTCGTAAGCGTGACGAATATTACATAAGAAATTGGCATAATTCCCAAGAGTAACTACATTCTTCGGATCTGCCTCTAATGCTCGCTTGTAATACGCCTCGGCTTGGTCGTAAGCGTGACGAATATCATGTAAGAATGAGGCATAATTCCCAAGATTATTCGCATGATTCGGACCTACCTCTAATGCTCGCTTGTAATATGTCTCGGCTTGGTCGTAAGCGTGACGGATAGTATGTAAGAATAAGGCATAATTCCCAAGAGTATTCGCATGATTCGGATCTGCCTCTAATGCTTGCTTGTAATACACCTCGGCTTGGTCGTAAGCGTGACGAATATTACATAAGAAATTGGCATAATTCCCAAAAGTATTCGCATGATTCGGATCTGCCTCTAATGCTCGCTTGTAATATGCCTCGGCTTGGTCGTAAGCGTGACGAATAGTATGTAAGAATGAGGCATAATTCCCAAGGGCATTAGCATTCTTCGGATCAGCCTCTAATGCTTGCTTGTAATACACCTCGGCTTGGTCGTAAGCGTGACGGATATTACATAAGAAATTGGCATAATTCCCAAGAGTATTCGCATGATTCGGATCTGCCTCTAATGCTTGCTTGTAATACCTCTCGGCTTGGTCGTAAGCGTGGCGAATATTATTTAAAAATACGGCATAATTGCCAAGAGTAATTGCGTTCTTCGGATCTGCCTCTAATGCTTGCTTGTAATACATCTCGGCTTGGTCGTAATCGTGACGAATAGTATGTAAGAAATTGGCATAATCTCCCAATAGATTCGCATCTTGAGGATACTTGGCAATACCTTCTTGGTAGATCTTGTCTTTCTTGTCTATATCTGTCTCTTGATTTGCGTCAAACAAATAGCTCAAAGCACCGGACAAAACATTGTGATATGATGCTGAGGTTTCCTGTGACAAACTCCTTTTTATCTCTGAGATTTCTTTTCTTTGTGCATTAATATTCTCAAGACGTCGATAAGTCGCCTCTAATAGCTCATGCATTGGATTAGGTCTTTTTATTTCCTCTATTCCATCAAGAAATTTATACCCTAATGCAGCATAACAATCGTACATAAATATATCAAATCCATTTATTGCTATCAGAAAATCATTAGGATTCAGTATGTTTCGAGCTTTTGAAGAGAGTTTACCCCAAAGATGCTCTCGCCAAGAAAGATCGTTTTCTGAATCTTGATTAGATGGCTCTTCTCCAGGATTGTATACACACCAATAAATCTGCTTCCGATTATTGAGCGATGTGAAATAGTCCATTAAGCTTTCGTCATTTCCCCCATAGCCAAGCACAATCAGAAAATAATCCGAAAGGAATCTATCTAATATGTCTTCCCAGGCTTTTTGTATGGTTCCGGTATGCTCCCGATCAGAAAAGGGATGGAAGAACAAATCCCGATGGACCTTCAGAATAATAGGCCTATCGCTACGTTTGGGCACATAACCGGCCAAAGCCTCATGCCCGGCGATGAAAGGTTTTTCCTTCGTATAAGTACGAATGGCATCTTCCAAAAGATTGTCGAAATTGGTCGTGATCACCACATTGTGCTTTTCCCTCACCATGATATTAGCCAAAATAAGGTAGCCAAGGGATGGCTCTTTACCCTCCATATAATGTCTAATACAATCGTAACCGGATTCAGGAATATGGCCAAAACGTTTTTCATAGATCTGCGGATAGAACTCTCCCACGTTGTCCTCTGAAATTTGAACCTTATTCTTCCATTTCGCAAAATCGTCCTTACCGCAATCCTCTTCTATCTCCTGGATCCATTTCCTTGCCAAATCTGCTCCGGTGGGAATGCCGGAAGACATGGATGCTCCTGCCCCTATCAAGAAACAGAATTTCATCCCTTTGGATTCTCCGGAAGCATCTTTCAGCATCCTGACAAGTTGTCTTGAGGTGATAGTTTTTGGTAGCTCCTCATTCATAATAAGTGCAGAGTCTTAATATCTACTATTAATAAATTGGTTTTCACAAGTGCAAATATGCAAAGAAAGCCTTATTCGCACAAGGGATCTTTTATGATTTTCGATCTCATAACAGGCAAAACTGCTTTCCGGCAAGCATTAAATCTTGCGCCAAAAAAGTTTTCAACAATGAAGAGAAGTTTGGAATGGTTCTAAATAAGCGACTGAAAGGAAGAGGAGAAACCGCTGAAAAGAGATCGGAAGACAGCGAAAAGAGATTGGGAAACGATTTATATATAGAACGAATTCGATTTATATATTTATCATTTTCGATTTATATATAAATCGTTTTCATTTAATATATAGATTGTAAAGTGTTTTATATATAAAACGAGAGGCCGAAAAGGCCTCTTCGACCGATGAAATAAAAAGAGGCACCTACCCAAGTTCACGACCGAACTCGGGCGGGTGCCTTAGTATCTGACAGAAATGTCGGAATCTTATTCGCGCTTGTACATCACAAATCCGGCACAAGCGTCCTCGCTCGACCGATTACTTCATGTAGTCTTCCCAGCGTACATTGCGCATGTCGCCGCTCTTGGCCAATTCCTGATGGAAGGCAAAGCAGCAGTCCAAATTCTGGGGTGTTTGTCCTTTGACTCCAAGCTCCAGATACTGACGAAGGAGGGGACGATAGTCGGGATGCACACATTTGTCGATGATCTCATGAGCACGCTCGCGTGGGTTCTTGCCTCGCAAGTCTGCAACGCCCCATTCGGAAATGATGACTTTCACGGAGTGCTCGCTATGATCGTGGTGCGCCACCATCGGGACGAAAGAACTGATCTTGCCGTCCTTCATAACGGACGGTGTAGTGAAGATGGAGACGTAGCTGTTGCGAGTGAAGTCGCCCGAACCTCCGATACCGTTCATCATACGCGTACCGCTAACGTGCGTAGAGTTGATATTGCCGAAAATATCCGCTTCGAGAGCCGTATTGATGGTGATAACACCTAACCGGCGGACGATCTCGGGATTGTTGGAGTATTCCTGCGGACGAAGGAGGATCTTGTCCTTGAAGAAATCCAGATTGGCGTAGATGTCCTGTATCACGGAGCGACTCACAGAGAGCGAACATCCGCTGGCGAACTTGATGCGTCCTTTCTTCATCAGAGCGATAACGGCATCCTGAATTACCTCTGTGTACATGTTGAAAGCCGGAATATCGGGATTGTCACCCAACGCTCCCAGTACGGCATTAGCCACATTGCCTACGCCGCTTTGCAGGGGAAGAAAATCTTTGGGTATTCGTCCGGCTTTCATTTCGCTCACGAGGAAAGCAGCCACATTGTCCCCAATAGCTTGCGTTACAGGGTCAAGGGGTGCGAAATCGCTCTCGTCATTAGGTTCGCTCGTACGCACTACACCGACTATCTTGGCCGGATCCACCTGTACATAAGGCTTGCCGATACGATCCGAAGGAGTATAGACAGGCAGCTCACGACGGGCAGGCGGATCGAGAGGTTCGCACAAGTCGTGCATACCCATGATCTCTTTGGGGTGCTTGTCGTTAAGCTCCACGATGATTCGGTCTGCCAGACGGCAAATAGTAGGCAGGATACCTACACCTGTAGTAGGCAGGATCTTACCGTCTTCGGTAACGTCTGCCACCTCTATGATGGCCACATCCACCTTGCCGTAAAAGCCATAGCGCAGATCCTGAGCCAAGGTAGAGAGATGAAGATCGAAATAGGAAGTGCTGCCATTGTTGATAAGATTGCGCAGATCCTTATTGGACTGATATGGAGTACGAAACTTCACAGCATCGGCCTGTGCCAAGACACCGTCCAACCGAGCACCGGTACTGGCACCGGTGAACATACCGATCTTGAAGGGATTGCCTTTTTCATGCTCTGCAATAGCTCGCTTGGCTATTGCCGCAGGTACTACCTTAGGGTTGCCTGCAGGGGTAAAACCGCTAAAGCCGACATTGTCGTTGTGATGCACAAACTCCGCTGCTTCTTCTGCAGTGATAAATCTTAGAGCCATAGTACGTATTATTATTGCTTAATTGGTTGTTGTTGAAATCGATTAACTTTGTTGCCTGCGAAAATACTGAAACTCTTTCATATAGAGGGAAAAATAACGATAAATTCAGACAAGAGACGATAGACAAGAGTATCAGAACATAAAAGGAGCGAGTCTCACGACTCACTCCTTCCCAAATTAACCAAAACCTTAACTATGAAAAATCTTACTTTTCCATCACAAACATAATGAGCACGAAGTAGTTTTACAAACTTTTGTCGGTAATAATCGAAATAATACGACAATTTGATATAACATACAAGCATGATCGAACAAATCGGAGCGGACTCTAAATCCGCCGAGAACAAACAAGAGCGCAAGCTCTACATCGAGACCTATGGCTGCCAGATGAACGTAGCCGACAGTGAGGTGGTAGCGTCCGTAATGCAGATGGACGGCTACAGCCTTACGGACAACGTGGATGAGGCGGATACGATCCTGGTCAATACCTGTTCGGTACGGGACAATGCCGAGCAGAAAGTGCTGAACCGGCTGGCATATTACCACTCGCTACGAAAGAAAAGACGGGCTTCTTCCCGTCTCGTTATCGGGGTATTGGGCTGCATGGCCGAGCGCGTCAAGGAGGAGTTGATCCGCGAACATCACGTGGATGTGGTGGCCGGCCCCGACTCGTACCTCGACCTGCCGAACCTCGTCGGAGCAGCAGAACAGGGAGAGAAAGCCATCAATGTGGAACTATCCATGCAGGAAACGTATAAAGATGTGATGCCGCTCAAAATGGGTGGCGTACATATCAACGGATTCGTCTCCATCATGCGTGGGTGCAACAACTTCTGCAGCTACTGCATCGTACCCTACACACGAGGCCGAGAAAGAAGCCGCGAAATAGAAAGCATCCTCAACGAAGTGCGGGATCTGAAAGCCAAGAATTTCCGCGAGGTAACGCTGCTGGGGCAGAATGTAAACTCCTACCGATACGAACAAAACGGGCGGATCATCCGCTTCCCCGATCTGCTCGCAGCAGTGGCCGAAGCTGTGCCCGACATGCGCATACGCTTCACCTCTCCTCACCCCAAGGATATGGATGACGAAGCCATCGCCGTCATGGCACGATACCGCAATATCTGCAATCATATACACCTGCCGGCACAGAGCGGAAGCGACAAGATGCTCCGCGTCATGAAGCGCGGCTATACGCGCCGGTGGTATCTCGACAGGGTAGCAGCCATCCGCCGGGCTATACCGGACTGCGCCATCAGCAGCGACCTCTTCTGTGGCTTCCATTCGGAGACGGAGGAAGACTTCGAAGCAACCCTTAGCCTGATGGAAGAGGTAGGTTACGACTCTGCCTTCATGTTCAAATACTCCGAACGGCCGGGTACTTATGCTGCTCGCCACCTTGTGGACGATGTACTCGAAGAGGTAAAGCTCGCCCGTCTGGATCGGATGATAGCCCTCCAGAATCGCCTGAGCGAGGAGAGCAACAAGAGGGACATAAGCAAGACTTTCGAAGTGCTGATAGAGGGCTTCAGCAAACGATCGCGCGAACAGCTATTCGGTCGCACTCAGCAAAATAAGGTGGTGATCTTCGATAAAAACGGTCACCGCGTGGGACAATACATCTATGTACGGATCAAGGATGCTTCTTCGGCTACTCTCTTCGGCGAAGTGGTAGAGGCTCCAACTTCGGAAAAGGGCTGAACAGTCGTATTCGATCGGGCTGAAGCTCTTAGGCCAAAGCCCTACCCCTATCCCGATTCATTCCGCAGAAGCCCGTTTTTCAGACAAAGCTTCGCCCCACTGCAGCCAAGGAATTCTCCCGAACTCCTTGGCTGTAATTACAATAGTAAGTGCAACAAACTTTTCTTTGTTATCCGACAGGGCAATCGCATTTGAAGCGTTAACACACATATAAGCCTGATGATGCTCTGTCCAAAATAAGCACGAAATGTATTAGAGATCCTATGTTACACTAAGGTCATTCTCGTCTTACCTTGATTATCCATAATATGCTAATAATTAGCACATTGCAATGAATACCGCAGGCCTACGATCTTTTTTTCAATCTCTGCATATAGCCGGTATTCCGTTCGTTTTTCGGTCAATGTAGAGTTGAATTACCGCTAAAAATCGCTAATGGCCGTCATTAAAAAAGTAAGACCTAAAGACAAATCTGGGTTCAAAGGTCTCTTATAGTAAATCGCAAGCCTGTGTTGATGTTCCACACGCTCCGGCCATTAATGTCATTCCGACCCTATCGCTGCTATTCTTTGCGTGGGTGAGAGCATCGAATTCCGATAGGTAGTCCAAAATTTTTCGCTGAATATTTGGTCAATTCGGACAAGTAAGCTATGTTTGCGGTGTACTATCAGACTAATACAGCATGTCTATATAGTTTAAATTACTGATTATTAAGCAATAGAATCCAAAATCAGACGAACGTAATATAGAGGAAAAAGAAGTCAAACAAGAAAAAAGCATCGCAAAAAAGGAAAAGAGAAACAAAAAACATCTTGCCAATATAGACTCGATGAGTAGCATACACCAAAAGAGACAGCATGATATAAGAGTAAAAAAACAGAAAACGAACAAAAACAGAATAAAACAATGATCAACGCAAAAAACATCAGATTCAGCTATCCGCGACAAAGGTCGCTTTTCGAAAGCTTAAACCTCGACCTGCCGAAAGGGAGTATTACGGGACTGCTCGGACGAAACGGGGAGGGAAAGACTACGCTACTGAAACTCCTATGCGGCCAATTACTCCGAAAGGATGGCAATCTGACAGTATTGACGGAAGACCCACGACACCGCTCGGTGAAGTTTTTGTCAAAAGTGTTCCTGCTGCAAGAGGAAGTGACCTGCCCGAATGTTACGATCAGGGATTACTTCCGTATGATCACTCCTTTCTATCCCTCCTACTCACCCGAAGTAGCTCAGGAAATCATCATCGCTTTCGACCTGAACTGGGACATGAAGCTCGGCAAGGTATCGCAGGGACAGAAGAAAAAGGCTGTCATCGCATTGGCACTCTCTCTTCGTACACCACTCTTGCTGATGGACGAACCGACCAACGGGCTGGATATTCCGAGCAAAAGTGCTTTCCGCCGCCTGATGGCACGATATATAACGGAGGAGCAAACGGTCATTATCAGTACACATCAGGTACGCGATCTGGAGCAGATCATCGATCGCATCGTAATGATGGACAAGAATGCCATCGTCTGCAACAGGTCCGTAGCCGAACTGAGCGAGCGATTTGCCTTCCGCCAAGTGGTACCGGGCGATAAGCCTATATATAAGGAAGGCTCTACAATGGGCGAAGTGGGTGTGTATGAGAATACCACCGGAGAAGAAACGCCCTTCTCCATGGAGCTGTTTTTCAACGGCATGATAGCCGAAAGAGAGGTGTTTAATCGCGTGTTGAATCGCTAAAGCTACTACCACTATGACTGCATTAGTAAACAGCCGGCCGACAAATGTCTGGCAGCGCATCGGTCTCCTCTTTGCGATGGAATGGGGTACTCAGAAGAGAAACATTCTGGCCGTAACCGGCACACTCTGTGTAGTAGCCCTTGCTATTGCCATCCTTATATCTGTCAGTATCAATAGGCCTATCTCAGTGGAAGGATTGTCAGGATATATATTTGGTTTCAGTTCATTGTTTTTAATGACGACGATGGTCTATACTTACATCGCCATTCAAAGACAAGTCAATCACTCCAAGACCATAGCCTATACAATCATACCGGCTTCTGTGGGAGAGAAATACGTGGTACTTCTGCTTTCTTTTCTGTTTCCGTTCATATGGACTATCGTTCTTTTGGCTATGGCCATATTGTTCTTGGGCATCTTGCTTCCAAGTACATGGACAGCCCTATATGAGCTGTGGATGAATCTCTTCTTCATAGAACACATTGTATCGGTCGAAGAAGCAGAGTGGGCTGCAAAAATCGTTAGTTCCCTGAGATTCTATTTCATCTTATACAATATCGTGGGTGCTTTCTGTAGCATAGCCATGGCTCTTTGGTGCTGCATCAATGTACGAGGCACCACTCAGTCCATTCTTGCCCATATCGGACTCAATGCCGTGCTGGGTATTTTCTCCTCAGTAGTCGTATTGCCCGCAATGGTAGCACGCTTATCCTATATCGAATACAGCAATTCCATAAATGAGAGAGAAGTTATGGATGTTATTTTTTCCCCCGAGATATGGAGCTACCAGCTGATCACATTAGGATTGGCAGCGATACTATTCTATATCCTATCCTATTTCTCACTGAAAAAACGACAGCTACGATGACGACTACACAGAATCAACATAAAACTGTGCCCTCCTTTCTCGGGCGTATAGGACTGCTCCTTCGCATGGAGTGGTGTACACAGGGACGCAATACTCTATTTTTCCTGTTGGCTCTACTGGGAGCACTCGTAGGTCTGACGATGCTATTGCACATAGGAGATGAGCTAAATCCTCTCTCGGTAAAGGATCGAACGCATTTTGACCTTTGGCCGTTGACCCTCGTTTGCGTAGCTTTCTACGTATTCCGAATCGTACAAGGCCGGGTCAATAAGTCCGACACCGTCACCTATACCTTAATACCGGCTTCTGCCACAGCAAAGTTCGTCGTTATACTGATAGAGGGGATATTGGCACTGTTGGTAGCCGCTGTTGTAAACCAAATAGCCTATACGATAGAGGTACTCCTCTACCCCGCTGTCTTGGAAGCATCGTACTATGCGCCTTATATCTGGCAGACATCAGCAGGCTATGGGTGGTTTTCATCCGGATTCTTGGATCTCTACTGGCCGGGGGCCGTCATTCTGTTCAATGTACTGTCAGCAGGTATTTACTTCGCCGTTAGTGTCCGAAAACTCACCATGGCTACCGTGGCTTTCCTCCTGACTATGGGAGGTGAAACGATTTTGTTCGGCATACTGACATCCAATCTGAACCTGTACGGAGAAGATCTTTTCACTGCTCTTTTCTTCGGCGGTATCGGCTTGTGCCTATTCGTTTTATCCTTTATCAACCTTCAAAGACGACAACTGAAATGACTGCTATACTTCAAGCACAATCCATATTCCTCCAAATATCGGACACGATCAAGGACAGGATTCTCTCCGGCGAATATTCGGCCGACGAAAGAGTACCATCTGTCCGCGAATTGGCCGAACAGATGGAGGTCAATCCCAACACAGCGATGCGAGCTGTCGAACGCCTGCAAATGGAAGGTATGATCTACAACAAGCGCGGACTCGGCTACTTTGTCAACCCCAACGCTCGCGAAGAGATCCTTGCCTCTCGACGCAAGAAATTCGTAGAAGAGGTGGTACCGGCCCTATTCAGCGAGATGAAACTCCTCGGTATAGGCCTCGACACCCTCCAATCCGAATGGGACAAACAAACAGAGAATAATTCATAGACTATATGCGTTGCCTTTTTATCCGCTCCCGTTGCGGCATTGCGCGAGTCGCCGCCAATGGGGGCGGAGCGGAAGACCCCCTCTCTCCTAGCCCTTCTTTCCGAGCATTCTGATAAGGGAAAGGAGTTCGACTACAGACTATTCACAAGCAATAAACTTAAAGTGTTTGCAACAGGTAACAGCCGATACATACACAATAAACCAACAATCATCCAAGCAATGAAACGAATCGTTTTATCATCTTTCCTATTCGTTCTGTCCATACTTTCTTTGATGGCACAGAACAATACCCTCGATGTACACATATCCGGTACGATCAAGGATGCCTCCTCCGGCGAATCGGTGCCCTATGCTACTGTAAGCATCCGGCCGGCAGGAGCAGATACCACACAGGTGTTCCGACAAGTGACTGACGGCAACGGCTACTTCGTCATAGGCCTACCGGCAGCTCCCTCCTATCACCTGACAGCTTCGTTTGTAGGTATGAAAACCCATACCATGCAGATTAGTCGGGAAAATGGACAGCGGGACATCAAAGCTGTCGATATTTCGCTCGAATCCGAGGACAAACAACTCTCCACCGTCACCGTATCGGCAGCACGACCACTGGTGAAGATGGAGATAGACCGCCTGTCCTATAATATGAAAGATGACCCCGCAGCCAAGACGAACAACCTGCTCGAAATGCTGCGCAACGTTCCTTTGGTAACAGTGGATGGTCAGGGCAATATCCAGGTGAAAGGATCTTCCAACTTCAAAATCCACCTCAATGGCAGGCCCTCGACCATGGTGAGCAGCAACCCGAAGGAGGTCTTTCGCTCCATTCCTGCCCATACGATCAAACGGGTGGAGGTCATCACCGATCCAGGTGTAAAGTACGATGCGGAAGGCACAAGTGCCATCCTGAACATCGTCACGGAAGAAGGTAAGAAGCTGGAAGGATATTCAGGTTCCATCACGGCCAGTGTCAGCAACAATCCCACAGCCAACGGTAGTATCTTTCTGACGGCCAAGTCCGGCAAAGTCGGGCTGACTACCAACTATAACTACTACGGTGGCAAAAACAAGGGCTCTCGCTACTTTACCGAACGTACTACATCCATGCTCCAAACGATAGAAGAAGGCAAAGGGCAAGAAACCTTTGGCGGACACTTCGGCAATGCCCTCCTCTCATTCGAGATAGATTCGCTCAATCTCTTTACGGTGGGCGGCAATGTACGCCTTTGGGAGATGACCACCGACCGGAACAGCGTAGAAAAAAGCTTTGTCGGCAGCAACCTCATGTCCTACATAGACAGAAAACTCAAAACACAGATGGATGCCGGATCATACGAGCTCAATGCCGACTATCAGCACAGCACTCGCCTGCCGGGCGAATTGCTCACCGTTTCCTACCGCTTCACTCACAATCCTAATAATAGCGAGACCTTCATTGACCAATGGAAGCGCGATCCGCTCAATACAGCTAATACGATCCAGTACGCCGGCCAGCACTCCAAATCCGATGCGGGCATGGACGAACATACGGCACAAGTGGACTATACACGTCCCTTAGGACAAGCACATTCTTTGGAAGCAGGGCTGAAGTACATCTATCGTCATGCCATGAGCGATCCGCTCTATGAGATACGACCATCCGAAGATGCTCCGTGGCAGCCCGGCTCCCTATATGCACAGAATCCGTCGAACGGAAAATTCCGCCACGATCAATACATCGGAGCAGCCTATGCCGGCTACAACTATCGTAAGGATCAGTATTCTTTGCAAACCGGCCTCCGAGTGGAAAGCAGCAGGCTGAAAGCACTCTTTCCCGAAAACGCAGCAGCAGATTTCTCCCACAACTCGTTCGACTGGGTGCCACAGCTCACGCTCGGCTATACCCCCTCGCCCATGAAGCAGCTCAAGCTGGCCTATAACTTCCGAATCCAACGTCCTGCAATCGGCCAACTGAATCCCTACCGGCTACAGACCAACGATTATCAAGTACAGTATGGTAATCCCGACCTAAAGTCGGAGAAGCGTCACCACGTCGGTCTCTCCTATAATCAATACGGAGCCAAGGTCATGCTTACAGCATCGCTCGACTACGATTTCTGCAACAACGCCATCCAGAATTACACCTTCTCCGACCCGGCCAATCCCAATCTGTTCCACCAGACCTATGGCAATATCGGACGAGAGCATTCTTTCAACTTGAATACCTATGCCATGTACACGCCGGCCGTATGGGTCAGGATTATGCTCAACGGAAATATCGATCGCACATTCCAAAAGAGCGAAGCACTCGGCATTGATGTCAATTCATGGTCCGGCATGGTATACTCAGGCCTGATGTTCACCCTGCCGAAGGATTGGACTGTGAATCTCTTCGGAGGTTATTATCATGGGGGAAGAAGCTACCAGACGAAGTATGATGGCAATGTATTCAACAATATCGGTATAGCCAAACAGCTTTTCGACAAAAAATTGAGAGTCTCGCTGAGCGCAAACAACATTCATGCGAAGTATTCGACATGGAAGAGCCGGACCATTGGCAATGGATTTACTATTTATTCGGAAAATGCCGGTATACAACGGAGTGTTTCCCTCAGCCTCACCTATAGCTTCGGTAAGATGAATACACAAGTGCGCAAGGTACAGCGTACGATCGTCAATGACGACCTCAAGCAGACCTCATCCCAAGGACAGCAGGGTGGCGGACAAGGAAATCCTACCGGCAATTGATCAAGAAACACTGTAAAAAAACACCATACAATGAGAAAAAAGATTTTCGCCGGCCTTGTCGGTCTCATAGGCACAGCACTGATAGCCGGTGCATGCAATATCAAATTCGACAACAAAGGCAAAACAATCACCCCCAAGGGCGATGCCATCACGGAGACTCGCAACATCGGTACATTCGACAAGATCGATGTCGAGGATGCATTCAACATCCACTACAAAGCCGGTATTCCGACTGACGGACTGACCATCGAGGCAGCACCCAATCTGATGGAATACATCGTCACGGAAGTGACGGATGGCGAACTTTCCATCCGACTCAAAGACCGCTATTCGATCCACGACGGGAAGATCGTCATTACGGTCGGTTCACCCACCCTCAAGGCAGTGGAGATGTCCGGTGCCTGTGCACTGAATGTGGAGGGAGAGCTTACCGGCGACCGGCTCGATCTGGACCTGTCGGGAGCTTCTTCTGTAAACCTCACCGGCCGTCTCAAAGCATTGGATATAAACGCTTCGGGAGCTTCCGGTATCAAACTGAAAGGCTCCGGCGAGGAGTTTACGCTCTCATGCAGCGGAGCTGTTGGTTGTGATGCATCCGATTTCATTACCCAACGTACCGAAGTATCCGTTAGTGGCACGGCATCGGTAAAGATCAATGCTTCCGAGTCTGTACGGGGAGATCTCTCCGGCATATCCTCTCTCGAAAATTACGGAGCCTCTTCGAATGATGAGGTAACAACCTCCGGCATGTCTTCCTACAAGCACAAATAACCCTATATAAGTAGAAGGGATGACCCTCACATCGGAATAGGACGACGTTACCAAGCTGTTAGGACGACCTTACCGAGCTATTAGGACGACGTTACCGAGCTATTAGGACGACGTTACTGAGCTGTTAGGACGACCTTGCCGAGCTGTTAGGACGACCTTACCGAGCTATTAGGACGACGTTACTGAACTGTTAGGACGACCTTACCGATCGGGGCACTACTTTTGAATAGAATATGTCAGCATATTTTTCTAATCTTGTCGTCGCTATCGGCAGAATCCAATGGTCCTCTCCTTCCTGTCCGATACCACCGAAGAAACAAGCAATTCATCATAATCACCCAACAAAATACCAAGTATGAAACTAAAAATCCTATTACTAACAATCCTGACATTAGGAGCAATGACTGTGCATGCACAAAAGATCACAGGCGACTGGAAAGGAATGCTCTCCATTCCGCAAGCCAACATGGAGCTGGAACTCATATTCCACATCACCGGAGAGGGTGCCAACCTCTCCACGACGATGGATGTACCTGCTCAGGGAGCAACCGGCATACCCGTAGAGAAGACCTCCTTTGCCGATGGCAAACTGACACTCTCCGCAGCTGCCCTTCAGTTCACATTCAAGGGCACCCTGTCCGGCAATACGATAGAAGGCAATGTAGAGCAGATGGGCTTCAGCCTGCCGCTTACGCTACAACGATTCGAATCCAAATTGCCCGGCAATACAGCCTTGCCTTCGACCGAAGAAGAGCTTAAGGCACTGGCAGCTTTGGACAAGGGCAACTACAAATACAAGGTAGAAGACTACTTTGCCAAACCCAAGGCTTCCGCTTTTCAGCTAAGCCCCAACGGCAAGTACCTCTCATACATGGAAAAGGACGATGCCGGCAAACGCCATGTCTATGTCAAGGAAATTGCCACCGGCACCGTCAAGCGTGCCATCGAAGAAAAGGACGAACTGATCAAAGGCTACGGATGGATCAACGACGAACGTCTCTTCTTTGTCATGGACAAAGGAGGGAATGAGAACTATCACCTCTTTGCTTCGAATATCGATGGCAGCAATACCCGCGATCTCACCCCCTTTGACGGAGTGAAGGCTTCGATCCTCAACATGCTCAAAGAGCAGAAGGACTACATGATCATATCCATGAACAAAAACAATCCGCAGATCTTCGAACCCTACAAACTGAATGTAGTAACAGGCGAGCTGACCCAGCTCTACGAGAATAAGGATGCGGCCAACCCCATTCAAGGTTACGAGTTCGACAAGGACGGCGAACTGCGTGGATACAGCCGCCTCGTAAACGGGATCGAATCCGAGTTGTACTACAAGGATTTGGCTACGGGCGAGTTCCGTCTGCTGAAGAAAACACACTGGGACGACACCTTCGGAGTCATCGCGTTCAACTATGCCTCCAAGAACAAAGACGAAGCCTATGTACTGACCAACCTGGACAGCGACAAGACTCGTATCGTACTCTACGACCTGAAGCAGAACAAGATCATCCGCGAGATCTTCGCCAACGAAGACTACGACGTCAGCGGCCTGCACCTCTCTCGTAAGAGAAACTACGAAATAGACCTCATGGCCTACGAAGGCGAGAAGTCCGTAGTCGTACCCGTAAGTGCCACCTACAAAGAGCTGCACAAGCTGATGGAAAAGGAATTCAAGGGCAAAGAATTCTCCGTGGTCGATTACGATGATGATGAGACCATCCTGCTTATCGCCGTACAAAGCGACAAGCTATACGGCACCTACTACCAGTTCGATACGCGCACCAAGAAGTTTACCCTCCTCTATGACCTGATGCCTCAGCTCAAGGAGGAAGATATGGCCGAGATGCGCCCCATCAAATTCAAGAGCCGCGACGGACTCACCATCCATGGCTATATCACTCTGCCGAAAGCAGCCCTCGAAGGGAAGAAAGTACCCCTGATCGTCAATCCGCATGGAGGCCCCCAAGGCATACGCGACTCATGGGGCTTCAATCCCGAGACCCAGCTCTTCGCCAGCCGCGGATATGCCACCCTGCAAGTCAATTTCCGCATCTCAGGCGGATACGGCAAGGAATTCCTCCGTGCCGGATTCAAACAGATCGGTCGCAAAGCTATGGACGATGTGGAGGATGGTGTGCGCTATGCTATCAGCCAAGGTTGGGTGGATCCCGACAGGATCGCCATATACGGTGCCAGCCACGGTGGTTATGCCACGCTGATGGGTCTGGTGAAAACACCCGATCTCTATGCCTGCGGTGTGGATTACGTAGGTGTATCGAACATTTACACCTTCTTCGACTCCTTCCCTGAATATTGGAAGCCGTTTAAGGAAATGGTCAAGGAAATTTGGTACGACCTCGACAATCCGGAGGAAGCAGCTATTGCCAAGGAAGTATCCCCCTTCTTCCAGATCGACAAGATCAATAAGCCACTGTTCGTCGTACAGGGAGCTAACGACCCACGCGTGAATATCAACGAGTCCGATCAGATCGTGACGGCACTGCGTGCCCGCGGATTCGAAGTACCCTATATGGTGAAGTACAACGAAGGCCACGGATTCCATCGTGAAGAAAACTCCATGGAGCTATACCGTGCCATGCTCGGTTTCTTCGCCAAACACCTGAAGAAATAAGCCGGAGGATATAAGGCTGAAAGCTCAAGAGGGTGCTGCAAGCGTTTCGTCTTTGCAGCACCCTCTTCGTTTTTGTCAGCCATGCTCAAACATTCTGTCCGGCCCCAAAGAGATTTTTCGGTGGGATCACCTTTGAGGCTTGTATCCTCTTGATTCTTTCAATCGAAGGAATTAGGGATAATGCAGGATTGGACACTTCTTCTCAACGAATACGGCATCTTACTCCCATATCCCAATCGTATCAGAACCGTAGGATATGCGTCTTCGATACCGAGTATTTCTGCCATTTTTCTCGAAAGGCCCTGTACCTCATTGGGCTGGTTCATATAAGCATGCGAAATACCCATGCCTGTAGCCTTGAGCAGGATATGTTCCAATGCTCTCCCCAATTTTATCCATTGCACCACCGTATTGTTCGAAGTGGTAAACAAAACAAAATGAGAAGAGGAGGCTATCTTTCTTCTATCATTTCTATTTTGAGACTTCTCGTTAATGAGTCGGGTGATAATGGCCTTTGCAATGAAGCGAGACAGATTGGGTGCACCGAATACGGCATAGCTGAGTCCGTCTCTCGTTGCATCTTGATGCTTCTTGTTATAGCGCATCCATTGCTGCAATTCTTCTTTGAACTTTTTGTCTCGCATTTGTATGCTGTTGCCCTCACAAACCATTTCCGAAATAGCGTCGAACTCCCGTGTGCCATTCTTGAAGAAATGGACTCCGACACAAGGTTCCATATCGCTCTTTTCTCCCAAAGCGACAATGTCGTTCACAGGAATAGTATTTCCATCATAGACACTTCTGTTCGTCTGCCTTACGGATATATGAGGAAACAGAGGAGATGGAGTATCGGAATCCTGCTTGGTAAGTTCGATGTGGATCGTGCCGTTTTCTGCGATAGAGACCATCGTCTCGTATCCTTTATGGACTGCCGCTACACAAAGATTCTCCGTAGCGCATCCAAGTGAAACAAATAGCTCTCGATTATCAGGATCGACTACGGGCAGCGTTTTTGTAAAATCGGGCAGAATGTCGATTCCCGTCTCTTTAATCCTGAATGTCCATGGTTGCGTATTATGCCCTGAAGGAGCTTTGACAGCCTGCTCGATCAGAAACGAACAGTCTGTGTCTTGTGCAAATATCTTGCTCATAACCTCAACAAATTAAATGGTTAAATGTATATCTACTTGTCGAATATGTTTCATCCATAAGTCGATCCTCAGATCTATCCCCGTACAATCTGTTCCCATCCTCTCTCGCTCTGCATATCGATTCCGTTGTATACGGGACTCCGCTCTTCCATCGATACGAGATAGCCGATAGATGCGGAAATGATACTTGCCAACGAGGCAACTTCCATACTTGGCGATTGTGTCAGTCGGCTGACGATTTCTACCGGCTTACATCCGTTTTGCTCACGTTTTTCACTCAAGGTACGAATGGTCTGATTTTCTGCGGTGAGTTCCCTATCCTTCATACGCTTTTTCAACCATGATTCCGGAAGCTCCATTGTCTTCACCTGTGAGAAGCCTGTTACAAGAGCGAAAAATACCCTCTTTAGGAGAGATCTCTACTGCCACTTTGCCCATAATAAATACTGCAAGGAGAAAGAGCATTTGACACACAAACAGCTTCGCATCCGTTCACTTACCGGTCTTGATATGCAGCTTTATTTTCTTCATCGCCCAGTCGTAATGACTGGAAGTGGCTGATACGCAGTATGCACCGAGAGTCGAAGTACCCGTCCAGTCGAATACTCCCTTGGCAAATAATTCATCGTTCGAAAATGTCTCGATCAATGCCATTACTTGTCGATGGTTTTCTTTCAATTTGTCCTTTGCTTCTGCCAATGGCGTCTGTTGGTGTTTCTTCCAAAACTCCACGTTCATCACCGAATAAGTCTTCCAGTTATAGGGTTCAGGCAGAAAAGGCTTGCGTTCGCCCTTGCTGTTGGAGTTGATCCAATTCAGCAAGAGTTGGTGCCACTCGTACAGATGCACGAGTACATCGCGGAGGTTTTTGTCCCGACCCCAATGTGCTTCCTTGCCGGCTGTAGCCATTTGGTCGGCAAATGTCGCATTCTGCAGATCATCGCTCATTCCGTCAATAAGTACCCATAGCTTCTCGAATTGCCCATTGGAAGCCATGATCAAATCCTGTTTCGTCGTTGCTCTTGCCATATTTCACTGTTTTTTAATGTCTTTATCCGGATGCTTGGAAGCATATTTGTAAGTGAACAAGACCAAAGGATCGGACAAATCCCATTTCTTTAGCTCTTCTGCGACCGATTCTTTGTGCTTCTTGCTGATGTCTTTCAGTGCGTTGCCGACAGACTTGCGCACGTATTCGCTTTCGTGCCCCCTATGCCGACTGAGCCATTCGATAGCAAGACATGGATTCTCTTTGAAGAATGGGCGACTTGTCCAAATCCTCAATCCCTCCGTTACGGCCCTGACCACATTCGCATTGTCGCTATCGAGCCATTCCCTGATGACAGGCAGGGACTTCTCGTACCCCTGCTCCTTACAAAACGTATCGAAAGCTTTGGCAAGTATCTCCTGCACACGCCAATTCATATCCAAGCTCACCCGATCTTTCAACGCCAGTTCGATCTAAGCGAACATACCATAAAAATAACAAGTAGCTGTAAATCATACTCTTTTGTGATTCTCCGGCTGCATAATGATCGGGAAGAAGGGGCGGGCTTCCAAGTCATTGGGCTTCAGATGTAGATAAAAAGCCATCTGAAAGCAATATAAGTGCCTGAAAAACACTGTGTGGGAAATAAAACACACTAATAGCCAATGTGTTGTGCCATTCCTTTATATCGAACTCACGTTATATATAGAAAACGGCTATCTTTGCGAGGTTAAGTCCATCATAAGACAAAAACAGATGACAAGCAGAAAGCTCATTTTTTTCGCCGCACTGACGTTCCTTTTTGCATCCTGCGGAGAGTTTGTAAGGATACAGCAAAGCCCCGATACATCCCTCAAGTATTCGTATGCCAAGAAGTTCTACAACGAACGGAAGTACAGCAAAGCAGCTTCTCTATTAGAGGACGTACGAGGCATATATGACGGCACGAGCGAAGGTGAGCAGCTGATGTTTCTGTTGGCAGAATGCTATTTAGAGATGAGACGCGATGCCGATGCCGGCATCTGCTATCAAGAGTACTACAACAAATACCCCAAAGGATTGCGCGCCGAAGAAGCTCGTTACAAAGCCGGATATTGCTTCTACGAAGCATCGCCTGATTCGCGACTGGATCAGTCGGACACGTACCTGGCCATTCAGGAATTACAGTCTTATCTCGACTTTTTCCCCAATGGCAAATATGCCAAAGAAGCCGAGAATATGCTGTTCGGTTTGCAGGACAAGTTGGCCTACAAGGAATACAGGACGGCCAAGCTCTACTACAACCTCGGCTTGTATTTGGGCAATAACTATCGTTCTTGCATCGTGACAGCAGAGGCTGCATTGAAGACTTATCCATACACCAAGCATCGCGAAGAGCTGGTCTTCCTGATGCTTCAGGCTATGTATGAAGAGGCCTCTTTCAGCGTCAGTGAAAAGTTGCAAACGCGCTACCGTGATGTGGCAGACCAGTACTTTGCCTACATCAACGAATTTCCCAACGGGAAATATCTCAAGCAAGCCAAAAAGATCTACGACAGCGTCAGCAAGCATATCTCACAAGACGCTTGACGAATGCTCATACACACCCGGGGAGTCTCCCATCGCAGCAACATAAAGGAGACGGCAGAGGGTGGATCAACAACGGAACCGATCGGAAGAAAAAGGCCCTGACACAAGTACGACTAAAAACAAAAACAATCGAAAAGATATATGGAGCTTAAGAAAATGAATGTCCCCATGGACACCATTACACGTGACATGGTGCGTCTGAGCGAAGACACGGAGAACGTGTACGAGACAGTGATGATCATAGCCAAGCGTGCCAATCAAATCGGGCAGCAAATGAAACAGGATCTGGAAAAGAAACTTCAGGACTTCTCTTCTTCAAATGACAATCTGGAGGAAGTTTTCGAAAATCGTGAGCAGATCGAAATCTCGCGCTACTATGAGCATCTGCCCAAGCCCGGTCTGATAGCTACGGCAGAATATGAGCAGGACAAACTCTACTACCGTATGCCCGGAGCAACATCCACAAACGACTGATCTCCTAACAACGCCAACTTTTTCGACTTATGTGGCAGAGAATTCAGACACTTTGGCTCCTGCTCGCAGGTATAGCCATGACGGTGCTTCTATTCAAACCGATAGGGCTTTTGATAGGGCCGGAAGGACAAGGATACGCGATGAACATATTAGGACTATATGCACCGGCTACCAATGCGCTGGTCAAGTCCACTTGGGGTCTTTTTGCTCTTGATGCCATTATCGTACTGATCTCGTTTGCTACCATCTTCCTCTACAAAAAGCGAATCTTGCAGATCAGACTATGTATCTTCAATATCCTCGTCACGATAGGTTTTCTTATCTATCTGGGGATGCAGATTTGGCAGATATGCTCGGCTGAGAACTTGGAGTTCGGATTCCGTTTTTGGCTCTGCATGCCGATAGTCTCCATCATCCTGCACTATCTGGCCATTCGTGGCATAGGAGCGGATGAAGCCATGATACGGGCAGCCGAACGCCTGCGATAAGCTCACCCTATCTCGTCCCGAATCGGGACATGCTTACTTACCCTGTACAAAGTATGCCTCGGCAAAAAGAGCGTATTTCGTACAGGGTATATTTGTACCGGATGGGAAAAGAGCATTATCCGTAATTCGAACCGCAATAATTTCACTCGTGGCACGTGAACCCTTATTCACATTTAGACGAAAGGAGTAACTTTGTTCAAAAGGGGGTAACGGTGCCATACGTTATTCAGCTTGGCACTTCCCCTCATACTACTTATTAAAACATTCAAGAACAAATGGAAAACGAAAGCAAAACAATCAACATCGAACTGCCCGAAGAAATAGCTCAGGGCAACTACTGCAATCTCTGTATCGTGATGCACTCTCCGAGCGAATTTGTCTTGGACTTCATCCGTATGGTTCCGAATCGTGACACCGCACGAGTCCAAAATCGCATCATCCTGACTCCGGACAATGCCAAAAGACTTTTGACCACTCTCTCGGACAATATCCATCGCTACGAAGTGGAACACGGCGAGATCCACACCGAGCAACGCGTATCGGATGCCACATTTACATTCCCAACCAAAATAAAAGGCGAAGCCTAAGAAATGCTTTCCTCTCCATCCGGTCCTCTCAAAATAGTGGCAGAAGCATCCGTGCCCTATTTGAGAGGTATTGTCGATCCCGTTGCGGACATTACTTACCTGCACTCGGACTGCTTCTCTCCCGATACGATACGTCATGCCCGGGCGCTGATCGTCCGCAGCATCACCAAGTGCACACCGGCTCTTCTGCAAGGTACTGATGTACGGTTGATAACGACTGCCACGGCCGGATTCGACCATATCGACCGCGAATACTGCGAAAGCCACGGTATCCTCTGGCGCAATTCCCCCGGCTGCAATGCTACGGCCGTAGCGCAGTATGTAATGTGCTGCCTGTGTCGTCTGGCTTTGCGCGAGGGGTTTTCCCTGAAAGAGAAGGTAATGGGTATAGTGGGTGTAGGCCATGTAGGCGGTGAGCTGAAGCGTTTGGCCTCCGCCTATGGCATGGAGTTCCTGCTCTGCGATCCACCTCGGTCGGAGGCAGAGCAGGACAATAGCTTTCTTCCTCTAAGCCGACTGACGGAGCAGTGCGACATTATCTCATTCCACGTTCCCCTCACCCATGAAGGCCCTCACGCCACCTATCACCTCATCGATGAGGCTTTTCTACGCAGCTGTGCAGACAAAAGGCCTATCCTGATCAATGCCTGCCGAGGAGCCGTAGCGGATACCCAAGCTCTTATTCGGGCTGTCAAAAGCGGATGGCTCCAAGCCCTCGTAATAGATTGCTGGGAAGGAGAACCCGATATAGACCTCAGCCTGTTGGATTTGGCAGACATCGCGACTCCTCACATAGCAGGATTCTCTGCAGATGGAAAAGCCAATGGAGCCAGAATGTGCCTTGAAGCCATTACGGAAGTATTCGGACTGGAATTTCCCCTGCTGCATACTTTAGCCCCTCCCCCACCGACTCATCCCATCATAGATCTGTCGCTCTTCCCCGACCATCGTATCGAAAGGGCTTTGCTGCATACCTTCGATCCGCTCGTACCGGATCGATCGCTAAGGGCATCGCCGAAGACATTCGAAGAACAACGCAAAGCCTACCCGCACCCACGTGAGATGAAGGCTTTCACTGTCGTAGGAGCTACGACAGAAGAAGCGAAAATTCTTCGTGGGATGGACTTCATTTCATAACAGGAAATCATGGAAGCCAAACGAATCGTTGTCGTAGGAGCCACCTCTGGCATCGGGCTTGATGTAGCCCGCCTATTTATCTCTCGCGGTTGGTTCGTAGGTGTTGCCGGCCGCAATACCCAAATGCTCGATGCGTTGAAGCAGGAGAATCCCTCACAGGTCTATACAGCCGTAATAGACATCACGCATTCCGATGCTCCTGAAAGGCTGTCCCACCTCATCGAAGAAATGAGCGGTATGGATGTATACTTCCACTCGTCCGGTATCGGTTATAACAATCCGCAACTGGACGAAACGAAAGAGCTGGACACCCTCCGCACCAATGGAGAAGGATTTACCCGAATGATCGGTGCCGCCTACCGCTATTTTCGCCTTCGGAAAAAGGGTCAAATAGTAGCCATCAGTTCGGTAGCAGCAACAAGAGGAATGGGATCCGCTCCTGCCTACTCCGCCACCAAACGCTTTCAAATGCACTATCTCCAATCCATACGCCAATTGGCCACAACAGACAGCCTACACCTGACCGTTACGGAGATTCGTCCCGGATTTGTCGATACCCCCCTACTACGAGACGGTAAGTATCCAATGCTGATGGAGTCCAAGATAGTTGCCCAAGCAATAGTAAAGGCTGTCATCCGTCGAAAAAGACTGCTGACTTTCGACTGGCGCTATCGTTTACTGGTCGCTTTCTGGCGTATGATCCCCGTTCGAATATGGGAGAAAACAAGAGTATAAGGCCGAAAACAAATATTGATTGGACTAATATGCGCCTTTTTGGCCTAATATAGTTGCACGAGAAATACATCGCCTTATTTTTGTACTGTGTTTTTCATGGTATTAGATTTTAAGGTTAATAAGGAAGTAAGGGCTGTCGGGAGATAGCCCTTATTTTTTTGAAATCCGCCCTAACAAATCCCCTCCCTTCTATCCTCTAAGTGCCCCCCTTCATCTTCTTTGTGTCCGATCAGCATACGAATAAGCATGAAGAATCGCATGGAAAGGATCTGTAATTCTACTGGCACGAATGCCGAATCATCCCTGCTTGTACTATTCATTGGTATAAAAACATGTGCCAAAAAAGTTTTCAACAACGAAGATGTGTTTAGAATCATTCTAAATAAGCACCCAAACGCAAGTGTTTTTGGCTGCCAAAGAGAAGATAGAACGAACTTCTTCAGATCAGGATACGAATATCGCAATACATGATAACGATCTATATACAAATCATTTACGATCTATATACAGATCGTTTTTAATTTATATATAGATCGTAAATGATTTGTATATGGATCGTGGGCTGAAAAAAGCCTTTTCAAGAGTTGAAATACAAAGAGGCACCCGCTCAATTCATGGCCGAACCGAGCGGGTGCCTTAAGCATTTGATCTATTATGGAAGTATTATCCCAATCCTATTCGTTGCCGAGATCCATGCGTTTGGGGAAGCAATATACGGTGCACGTATGAGTTCGGCCCAATCGGCCGGACAAATCAAGAGAAAGGGTAAAGTTCGGATACATGTCTAATGTCATTTAGCCGTTTAATACAAAACACTGTCGTTCGATAGAATCTCGCTGACATACTGCGATTTGGCTTTAACAGGAGATCTCTATCGCTCTGCAAATGTAACGAAAAAGACCGACCGGACAGAAACTCTTGAAGAAAGCGACAGGCTTCGGAAGCCGCTTTATCGGAAAGTCGTTATCTTCGTTCGTCAAAGAGATACCTGTGTATCTCGTCAGTACGGTATTTATCATCGTTATGCCCATATCGAAAAAATCTTTTGGCAGATGGTTTTTATGTATGGTCGGTCTTACCGCTTCCATCCTTGTAGGAGCCTTGTCGCAGAGTTGCCGAGGCTGTGTATCCGAAGAGGGGAGAGCCGACAGCATCCCATGCGACTCCTCTGTCGTATCGGGGCTGCGCTCTGCGGACACGCTACGCGTGGCTACACTCTCATCATCGACCACCTACTTCGTGTACAAAGACGAAGAAATGGGCTATGAGTACGAGCTGGCCAAGCTGCTCGCCGACTCTCTGGGCTTGACTCTGGTC
Organism: Porphyromonas gingivalis ATCC 33277; assembly: GCF_000010505.1. Taxonomy (GTDB): domain Bacteria; phylum Bacteroidota; class Bacteroidia; order Bacteroidales; family Porphyromonadaceae; genus Porphyromonas; species Porphyromonas gingivalis. The sequence goes on from NC_010729.1 coordinate 1,516,373, forward strand.
GTTGAAGTGGTGCCCAACGACGAGGCACTTTATGCTGCGGTCGATACCGGCCTGGTCGATATGGCAATTACACCTCAGGCCGCAACCTTCAAGGGTAAGCAGAAGTATCTCTTCGTTGGTCCCGAAGAAATATCGGGACAAGTATTGGTGCAACGCAGCGATGGCAATCCACGTATAACGAACGTAACAGATCTTATCGGCAAGCCCGTTACAGTCATGGCACATACTCGCTATGCCGATCGGCTCCGGCACCTGAACGAAGAAGTGGGGGGAGGTATCGATTCGCTGATCCTCAGCGGAGATACCCTCACGACCGAAGACCTGATCACGCAGGTAGCCAAAGGAGAAATAGACTACACCTTTGCCGATGAACAGTTGGCACGACTGGCACGAACCTACTACCGCAATATAGACATCAGTTTGAAAGTAGGCTTCGGACAAAGGCTGCAATGGATCGTCCGCAAGGACAATCATTGTCTGGCGCGGTGGGTGAACCGATGGGGGGAATCCATCCCCGACAAGGAATCGTACCGAGCCATACAGAAGCGATACTTCGAGATGAGCAAGAGCGACGATGAGGTCGAAGAGGAGCAGTCCGCTCCCCGACCTCGCATCAAGCTGAGGAAAGGGAGTATATCGCAGTACGATACCATTTTCAAGCACTATGCCGAGGAGTTTCGGCTCGGCTGGTCCTGGCATCTGCTCGCATCCATCGCCTACCACGAATCGCGCTTCAATGCCGGTATCGTAGGCTGGTCCGGTGCCAGAGGTTTGATGGGTATCATGCCGAGGACAGGCCGACGCTTCGGGGCCGACAAGCAGGAACTTCTGGATCCGGAAGTTTCGGTACGCGTCTCCATCCGATGCCTGTTGGCGTTCAAGAACGAATTTCCCGATGTAACGGATCCGGAAGAAAAGCTCAAGTTTACGCTCGCTGCCTACAATGCCGGCTCGGGTCACGTGGCGGACGCAAGGCGTTTGGCTGCGAAGTACGGGGGCAACCCCAACGTATGGGACAATAACGTGGAGGCATACATCCGCCTCAAGAAAGACCCTAACTACTATAACGATCCTGTCTGTCGCTCCGGCTATCTGCGAGGAGCGGAGACGATCAACTATGTACGCAGCGTAATGGCTCGTTATCAGGCATACAAACAGAAGGATTGATACCACTCTGCATCTAAAGACAGCATGTTTCAGGCACAGCATTTGACCAAAAGTTTCGGCGATTTGGTTCTCTTCGAAGACCTCTCTTTCAGTATCGAACGGGGCGAAAAGATTGGACTTATCGCACGCAACGGCAACGGGAAAACGACCCTGATGAATATCCTTACGGGAATCGACTCACCCGATTCCGGAGAAGTGATCTACCAAAACGGTATCCGCCGTGCATACCTGCCACAGCTTCCCCAAGTACTTCCGGGCAGTACCGTACTGGAGACCTGCTTCGGACACAACGATGAGATGACCTCCCTGATAGCGCGATGGGAGGAGGCTTCGGCTCGGGGCGACGGCAAACGCATGGAGGAGTTGCTCCCCGAAATGGATGCCCTCGGCGCGTGGGAGTACGAACAGTGCGCACGGGAGATTCTCACCCGTCTGCATCTGGACGATCTGCACCGCACCACGGACAATCTCTCCGGTGGGGAGCTTAAGCGCATCGCTCTGGCAGGTACGCTCATCGGCAATCCGGAACTGCTGTTTCTGGACGAACCGACCAATCACCTCGATCTGGACGTGATCGAATGGCTGGAGGGCTACCTCTCGCATCAGCAGATCGGACTGCTTCTGGTCACCCACGACCGCTACTTTCTGGATCGCGTATGCAACCGCATACTGGAGCTGGACAACAAACAGTTGTATGCCTACAAAGGCAACTACGAATACTACCTGAACAAACGGGAAGAGCGGCTGAAAGCCACCGAACGCGAAACAAGCCGCGCAGCCAACCTCCTGCGCCGCGAAGCGGAATGGATGCATCGCAGACCGCAGGCACGGGGTACGAAAGCGAAGAGCCGCATCGATGCCTTCTACGAACTCAAGGAAAAAGCCCAACCTCGCCACCGGGACGAAACGCTCCACCTCTCGGAACAGGGCAGATACATAGGCAATAAGATATTCGAAGCTCACAAAGTCTGTAAAGCTTTCGGCGATCGCACTATCCTGAGCGACTTCGACTACATTTTCAGCCGGTACGACAAGGTAGGTATCGTAGGGCCCAACGGCGTGGGCAAGACCACTTTCCTCCGGCTGCTGCTCGGCGAAGAAGAGCCGGACTCGGGGTATTTCGATGTAGGGGAGACGGTTCGCTTCGGCTATTACAGTCAGAAGGGCATGCAGTTTGACGAAAACAAACGCGTCATCGAAGCCGTGCAGGACATCGCCGAGGTGATTCGGAATGAAAAGGATGGTACCACCCTCTCGGCATCGGCCTTGCTGACGCAGTTCCTTTTCCCGCCCGAGAAGCAATATACGCCGATCCACAAGTTGAGCGGTGGCGAACAGCGCAGGCTCTACCTCTGCACCGTGCTGATGAAGAACCCCAATTTCCTGATTCTCGACGAGCCCACCAACGACCTCGATATCCTCACGCTGAACGTACTGGAGAACTACCTGAGCGAATTCAAAGGATGCGTACTCGTCGTCTCGCACGACCGCTTCTTCATGGACAAGGTAGTGAACCATCTCTTCACGTTCGAGGGGAACGGCATCGTGAAGGATTTCCCCGGCAACTACACCCAGTACCGCGAATACAAACAGCAGGAAGAGGCCGAAAGGCAGACCGTCGAATCTTCCCCCTCGACACGTAAGGCAGAAAGCGAAAAGCCCCGAACCGACGCTGCCGAGCGTCCGCGAAAGCTGACCTTCAAGGAGAAGCAGGAGCTGGAACGGCTCGAAGCCGAACTACCAAAATTAGAAAAGGAGAAAGCCGAACTGGAATCCCGAATGAGCAGCGGCACGATGGCCACGGACGAACTACTCACCGCCGGCGACCGGATCGCCGCCCTGATCGAAGAGATCGACAGCAAGGGGATGCGCTGGCTGGAGCTAAGCGACATCTGAACAGAGAGTGAGACGGCACACAGTAATAAACATCAACGATAATGATATGAAACGAACCTTATTTATCCTACTTGTACTCGTAGCCTGCTGTGCGGCTGTGGCACAAACCGGCGAAGCACGCCGTCGCGTCCTGATCGAAACATCGCGGGGCAAAATGACGGTAGAGCTTTTCAACGAGACGCCGATCCATCGCGACAACTTCATCTCCCTCGTCCGCAGCGGAGCTTACCGCGGCGTGCTCTTCCACCGCGTCATCAACCAGTTCATGGTACAGTCGGGCAACCTCCTGAGCAAAAACGCCAAGCCGCTCGAAGACCTCGGCAACGACACCACCACGCGTACCCTGCCGGCGGAGATCGATCCGTCCAAACACTTCCACCGATGGGGTGCACTCTGCGCGGCGCGACAAGGCGACGACGTGAATCCCGAAAAACGCTCATCGGCCACCCAATTCTACATCGTCACGGGACGATTCTTCACCGACTTCGATCTCGAACGCATGGCAGAGGAGAAGAAATGCACCTTTTCGGAAGAGCAGAAGAAAGCCTATATGCTCCAAGGTGGCGCACCCCACCTCGATGGCGACTACACCGTCTTCGGCCAACTGATCGAAGGCGAAAAGACCCTCTCCAAAATCGAACGCCAGCATACGGACGAGCGCAATCGTCCCCTGAAAGACGTCGTAATCCTTAATATGACACTGCTGAACTAAGACCACTGCCGAACACACATACGAAGAGGGGGAGCCGACCACGTGCCGGCTCCCCCTTCTTTTACCTCTACGTTTTTCACACGTATCAATCGGGAGAACAGCCATGCCATCGGGAGGAAAAAAACGGGAGAAAGGCCGGCTGCTAACATTTCCGACCGTTCCAAGAGCCACGCGACAGATCTTTTTGGTCGGGAAAATACCATTGTTCGCCGAGAAATCTGCATTTCGGCTCTGCAATGCAGATTGTCCGGCGGACAGCTCCCCCTTCGCCGAAAACGATCATAATCCTATACAGAGAAGAATCCTCCAACCGGCTTCGATGCAACGGCAAACAATTCCTCTGAGTTTTATAAGTGTTTCGGGGATCTTTTTTCTGCTGGGTTTTGAAATCTACAGATACTTTATGATGCTGATTGAGGTAGGTCCCAACTTTATAGAGTGATAGAACCGATTTTTCTGAAAGTATCGAAAAAAATAGAAAAAGAGATCGCATCTCACAATCATTAAAGATTGGAGGTGCGATCTCTCTTTTTTTCCGTACAGTACGATAATTATTCCCTTAAAGCCCCCTTGTCTAAAGGAGGGAGAGTCGCCGGATTATTTCACTTTCGTAAGGGCTTCGTCCACGGCTTCGAGTATAGGCAATACCGATATGGGAGAACCCACGGCTTGTTTCATCCAGTACTGCGGCACCAGTCGTCCCTGTACGAGCATGCGCTTCAGCTCCACGGCCAAGGATTTGCCCTTGATGTACTGTTCGATCTGAAAGTCGATGATATGCCCCATCGGATAATTGGGCAGGTAGAGCGGATAATTGATCATATGCGAATAGATGCCCAGAATGGTCTCGTCCTTTTCTCCGAGAATGCCGGCGTAGTACTTGTTCCAAACGGTTTTGGCCGCGTCCATGACCGCGAGTTTCAGCTCGTGTGCATCGGCTTCGGGATGCGTGTACATCCATTCCCAAACGGCCATGTCTACGAGGGATACGCCCATGATCTCGTAGCAATTCCAAAAGTTGGTCAGAGCCTCGTTGTACTCCTTCTGTGCATCGGGCTTGCTGACACCGAGGAGTTCGAGATCCCGCTTCTGGAAGAGGAAAGCGACGGCTTCGGTGAAGGATGTGTTCGGCACACCGTTGAGCATGTAGTAGTCCACATCGTTCATCGTGATGGTTTGCTCCGTATTGTGTCCGAATTCGTGTACGGCTATATTGTATCCTTTGTAGTCCATCCCCGTATCGGCGATACGTGTGCGCAGGCGAGCAAAGTCATTGCGCATCATCGAGCCTGCAGCATGGCCGGCACCTCGCGAAGGATCCACCATCACCAAAGAAGCTATCCGCTCGGCATCTTTGCTTTCGAATCCCAGCTTGCGCAGGATGTTCGGCAGATCGGCTTTGAGTGCTTCGGGTGTAGGATATTTAGCTGCGGTGATTTTGTCCAATTCGCTCTCTGGCATACCCGACTGCGAGCGAAAGCCGTTGTACCAGATGTCGAACGGCTCCAACGGGCGTCCCAATCGTTTGCTGATCAGTTGAGCCACCTTCTTTACCTGTGGAGAGGAGAGCAGTGTTTCGAATAGCTGTTTGACGTCTTCTTGCGGAATCTCCATCTCTCCCTCGAATGCACGCAGGATCTGGTTCGGCTGATGCGGCATGTATGCATCCTGTGCTTGCATCGCACGGAAATTGGCCAGGAAATATTCATATCGCGTATCGGGTTCGGCATGACCTCGGATAGCAGTGCCGGCCGGGTCGTAGAGCATATTGCTCAGGGGATCCCATTGAAAGTCCGTCTTGTCGATTACTTCGCGTGGGATACTTTGGTCGATGATCCTCTTGATGATCGCGTATATCATTCGCTGCTTTTCCAATCCGCCTTTCGTGTCCGCATAGTTGCTTTTGATCTCATCTCGCAGCCCCCAGTGCGTGATCAGTTTCATATTGCGGGGAAAGAGTGTGGAGCCGTCCGGACGCTGTAGGTAGCCCATACAGATATTGTATTCGGATATGTAGGCATCCCCACGTGTCAAGGTCTCCGATACGGATTGCTGCACTTCAGCCGGTATCCGCGAAGCGAAACGATCGCCCATTCGGGCAAAAGCCCACTCTTCTCTGCTCCACTTCGCCCCCAGCTCCATCTTCTCCGCGAGAGAGTAGTAGGGGAAGTTCAGTGCAGCTATCAGTCCGGCCTTATTGGCATAGAGATCATCGCTCAGGTGTGCCGACGCGCTGTATCCACCGAAGATCATATCCAGAGAACTGATCTCCGGCCCTTTGAGGTGGAGGGGTTCTTTCAGGGCCAGATCGATCTTGTTGAAGTAGCCGTTGAGGATTTCCAAATTCCGCTCCAGTGTACGATACATACGGCGCTGACCATCGATCGTAGGCTCGAAATTTTCGAGGACGAATGTGCGAAAAGCCTCCACGTCACCATCCTCTGCACGCCATAAAGCCGCTGCTTGTGAAGTGCCACGGTCGGCTCGGAAATGAACCTCCTTGCCATAGCGTTGCACCAATAGATCTGTCAGTTCACTGAGCATTTCCTGCCGAAAGGAGGACATACGTTTTTGCATCGGGTTTATATTTTGAGGTTTCACCGTTTGAGCTGTCGTGTTTACTTGGGCAAATGCCGTGTATCCTCCCACCGGAAGCAAAGCAAGCGACCATGCCAACGCCAGCGATAGCTGTTTTCTCTTCTTCATATTATTACTATTGAATTTAGAATGAATCTCTCCAAATGTAACGACAATCGAGGAGGTAGGATATAAATTTTGAATAAAAAGCAGCTATAGAGTCACGCAGTAGCGTTTGTGGAAATAAAAAGAGACGTACCTCCGGAGGGGAGATACGTCTCTGCTTTTTCGTTTTTGTATCTGCTCTGTATGAGCAGGGGAGTGAAATCAGGGATTAGCAAACGCCCTGAGCTACCATAGCCTTGGCAACCTTCATGAAGCCGGCGATATTGGCACCCTTCACATAGTCGATGTAGTTGCCGTCTTTACCGTATGTAACGCACTGCTCGTGGATGTCTTGCATGATCTGGTGCAGCCACTTGTCCACTTCTTCATTCGTCCAAACGAGGTGCATAGCGTTCTGCGTCATTTCGAGACCTGAGCAAGAAACACCACCTGCATTAACAGCCTTACCCGGAGCGAAGAGCATCTTGTTTGCTACATAGTATTCGCTGGCTTCGGCCGTACAACCCATGTTAGAAGTTTCAGCTACAAGAGTAACACCATTCTTGTGCAACGTCTTGGCATCTTCGAGGTTCATCTCGTTCTGCGTAGCGCAAGGCATAGCGAAGTCTACCTTTTGCTCCCAAGGCTTCTTGCCGGGGAAGAACTGAGCATTGGGGAATCTCTTCACATAGTCTGATACTACGTCGTTACCGCTGTCACGGAGGTCAAGCATGCATCGGAATTTCTCCGGTGTGTTGATACCGTCGGGGTCGTAAACATAGCCGTCAGGACCGGAGATCGTAACAACCTTAATGCCCAACTCGGTAGCTTTCTGAGCCACACCCCAAGCAACGTTACCGAATCCGGAGATAGCAAGAGTTTTGCCCTTGTAGTCTACACCGTTTTGCTTACACATGTTCTGTACGAAGTAAACAGCACCGAAACCGGTAGATTCGGGACGCAGACGAGAACCGCCGAACTCGAATCCCTTGCCGGTAAGCGTACCTGTGTGCTCGCGAGCGAGCTTCTTGTACATACCGAACATATAACCTACTTCGCGACCGCCTACGCCGATGTCACCGGCAGGAATGTCGGTGTCAGGGCCGATGTTGCGCCACAATTCGGTCATGAAGCTCTGGCAGAAACGCATGATTTCGGCTTCGCTCTTACCCTTGGGAGAGAAGTCGGCACCACCTTTACCACCACCCATGGGGAGAGTAGTGAGTGCATTCTTGAACATCTGTTCGAAACCGAGGAACTTCAGGATAGAGAGGTTCACTGAAGGATGGAAACGGATACCGCCCTTGTACGGACCGATGGCATTGTTGAACTGAACGCGGTAGCCGATGTTTACCTGTACCTTACCTTGGTCATCTACCCAGGGTACACGGAATGTGAATACACGATCCGGCTCTACGATACGCTCGATGATACCGTTCTTTTCGAACTCGGGATGTTGGTTGTACACTTCTTCTACAGAGAGAAGAACTTCCTTCACTGCTTGGAGGAATTCGCTTTCGCCGGGGTGCTTAGCCTCCAGCATTGTCATAATTTCTTGGGTCTTCATAGAGAACTCTAAATAATAGTAAGAGATTACTCCGGCAAAAGTAGCTAATGTGTTTGGAACTTTCAAGCCTTTTCTCAAAAATAAAGTTTAGTAAGATCCTTGTAGTCCAAATCACAAACTAACCCTTCCGAATATCAGCTTTTTCAGTACATAAATCAGTATCCGAATACGTCGCCAAAAGATTAAGTATATTGACTTGATTCAAAGGCAGCATGCATCGATGGTTTAATGGAGGTCGTTGTCGGTATCGAAGCCTCGCCAAAACGCATACCGAAACATCCTCAAAAGCATAGCCTTTAATCTCTATCTCATTATATCCAAATGTGTCTCGGATGAGCGAACACTCACCGGCCGGCCTTGTTTTTGAGGTCGGACCGATGGATAAGGGGAGCTTTATCATCCTCGACAGTTACCATCCTACTGTGAAAAAATGACACTGAAAGGGTGATTCTTGATAACCTCCTCTTTTTTCAAAGGTCTCTCATTAATTTATTGATATGCACTGAGTTACTCGAAATTGGCGAATAAAAAAAGCCCTAGTTTGTGAAAGTTGGAACTTCATCGTATTATGAGTACTGAAAAGATAGGGGCTGTGACAAAAATGAATTTTGACACAGCCCCCATCATGAGTATTTTGCCGATCGATATATATCCGAAAGAAGTCGGTATCGGCAGCTAAAAAGACTGTTTACTTGCCGTAGCGAGCTTTCAGTATCTGGATCATATCTGCAGACATGGAATCGAGATCGTAATCCGGCTTCCAATCCCATTCACTACGAGCACAAGAATCATCCAATGAGTTTGGCCACGATTCGGCAATACCTTGACGAAGAGGATCGACTTCGTAATTCATAACAAAATCAGGTACCAGCTTCTTCACTGCTGCCGCTATCTGCGAGGGTTCGAAACTCATGGCAGTGATGTTGAACGAATTGCGATGTACCAGACGGGCAGGGTCAGCTTCCATCAGCTCCACGCATGCACGAAGAGCATCGGGCATATACATCATATCCATATAAGTACCCTCTTTAATCGGACAAGTGAAGCGTCCTTCTTTGACAGCTGCATAATAAATATCCACGGCATAGTCCGTCGTTCCACCACCGGGGAGGGTGACGTTGGAGATCAAACCGGGGAAACGAACCGAACGTGTATCTACACCGAAACGCTTGTGGTAGTAGTCACTCAAAAGCTCGCCACTGACCTTCGTTACTCCGTACATGGTCTTGGGACGCTGAATAGTATCCTGGGGGGTCTTATCCTTAGGAGTATCATTGCCGAAAGCACCGATAGAGCTGGGCGTAAACACTGCACAATTCTTTTCACGAGCTACTTCCAGTGTATTGAAAAGTCCTCCCAGACCAATATGCCATGCTAACTGAGGTTTGGCTTCTGCTACGGCACTGAGAAGGGCAGCCAAATTGTAAATCGTATCTACTTTATACTTATCCACCACTTCTGCTATTTGCTTGGCATTGGTGATGTCTACTATTTCGGCAGGACCGCTTTCGAGTAGTTCGCCCTTAGGCTCTGCACCGGGGATATAACCCGCTACAACGTTTCCCTGAGGATAACGCTTTCTCAACTCCATAGTCAACTCCGATCCGATCTGTCCGGTAGAGCCGATAATCAGGATGTTCTTCATTCTACTACCTCCGTATTGCTTTAAGTTAGTTGGATTCATTAAAATTCGCTGCAAAAGTATGGATTATTCTCATAAATATGCGACTAAAAAGCAGTACAAAATCAATGAAGACGAAAAGAAAGACAAAGACCTCTCCACAGGATTCTGACGAATAAATGCCATTCCCTCTTTGAAGGGGTTTAAGCCGAACCAACATAAGAAAAGAGAACGATCGAGTGCGAAATCATTTGATTTCAAGCAGATACCTATATGTGGGGATTGTCGATTAGGCGGAATAACTATACTTTTGTTTGAAACAAAACAATATTTTTTCGTATGACAACACATCACATAAAGAAATCATACTCACCCAATACAAAGCTAAGTGACTTGATATGCGAGAATTACGACTTACTACTGGTCATTACGCGCTTTGGTATTTCGCTTGGTTTCGGAGAAAAGAGCATACGAGAAGTCTGTGAGGACAATAAGGTAAACACCAATACCCTCATGGCTGTAATCAATGCACTTATCAACCGTCCCGAGCACCCTTCCGAGACTGTCTTGTCAGATCTGTCAGCTCCTTCCCTGATCAACTATCTGCGAAAGTCGCATAATTATTTTCTCGAATTTCGTCTGCCTTTGCTCCGTCAAGACCTTTTGGCCGCACTGTCCAACTGCCCATCCGAAGTGGTATTCGTCATTCGTCAATTCTATGATGAGTATGTGGAGGAAGTACGCAAGCACATGAGCTACGAAGAGAAAACGGTTTTCCCTTATGTGGAAAAACTTTTGGACGGAAAGTTGGACAAACGTTCGCACTACAGAATCGATATATTCAGCAAACGCCACGATCAGATAGAGCTGAAGATTTCCGAACTTAAAAACCTGCTGATCAAATACTACCCGACATCGAGTGGCTACGAACTCAACAGCGTTCTGCACGACATATTCTCCTCGGAAGACGATTTGTCAGCACACAACTTTGTCGAAGACCATCTTTTCGTGCCTTTGATTCGTAAAATAGAAAAGGAAAACGGATTATGAATATCATCACACTCAAGGTAGCGATAGTGGAACCGCTACCTATGATTCGTGCAGGGCTGGAAGCTCTACTGAAGAAAATCACCGGCTACAAGATACAATTCATAGATGCACCCGCCGATAATGGTTGGGTAGATGTAATCTCCTTTTATTGTCCCGATGTCGTTTTCATGAATCCACTCGTATCGGGACTCACCCGAAACGAATCCGACAAAGCATGTCCGCAGTCGCGCTATGTGGGTTTGCTCACTACGCCGATTGACAGCAATATGCTACACAACTATGACGATACACTGTCCGTCCACGCCACAGTAGAAGAATTAAGACAGCTATTGGAAAGACTTTATCAAAAGACCTTGGAGCCTGAAGAGAGCGGAGAAGAACAACAGACACTCACCAATCGGGAGAAAGAGATCGTCGTAGGAGTAGTGAAAGGTATGACCAACAAAGAGATTGCCGAAGAGCTTTTCTTATCTACACATACCGTTATAACCCACCGACGCAACATTGCAAAAAAATTGCAGATCCACAGCCCCAGTGGCTTGACCATCTATGCCATCATGAACAAACTCGTCAATCTCGACGAAATCGCCCACTAAACAAATAAATTCGAGGCCTAATCGCCGACCTTGGAAGTAAGCAAAGACCAAAGTTTATCATTCGAGGGAAGAGGAGCGGTGAGATCGATGAGGACGCCGCTGACAGGATGAGTGAAACGAATTCGATGGGCCAGCAGACTGATTCCTCCATCCGGATTACTGCGCCCGAATCCGTATTTCAAATCGCCCTTGATAGGACAACCCATAGCTGCGAGCTGGCAACGAATCTGATGGTGCCGGCCTGTATGTAGCTCTATTTCCAAAAGATGGTAATTGTCGGACGAAGCCAATAAGCGATAAGAGAGAGAAGCCTTCTTACTGTTCGGCACTTTGCATACCGAAGCAAAGCTTTTGTTCAGTCTTTCGTTTCGACTGATATAATGGACGAGCGTATCTCCATCCTTGGGAGGTCTTTGTTTGACTATGGCACGATATACCTTTTGCACCTTCCCATCGCGAAACATATTATTGAGTCGCGCCAAAGCCTTACTCGTTTTGGCAAAAACGACCAGTCCGGCCACAGGACGATCCAAACGATGGGCTACACCGAGGAAGACTTTGCCCGGCTTGGCATATTTCTCTTTGATCCACTGCTTGACCGTTTCGGACAGAGGGCTGTCACCAGTCTTATCGCCTTGAACAATCTCCCCGACAGCCTTATTGACTATGATCAGATGATTGTCTTCGTAAACGACTTCCATAACGACAGCCCTATGAACCGAACAGGTTGATTCTGATCCTATATTACATATTCATACCGCCACAAACGTGGACTACCTGTCCCGTCACGTACGAAGAGAGGTCACTGCCAAGGAAGGTAGCTACGTTAGCCACATCTTCAGGCGTACCACCACGACGCAGAGGTATCTGTGCCGCCCATTGCTTCTTCACTTCTTCGCTAAGTACGGCAGTCATATCGGTGATGATAAAACCCGGTGCAATCGCATTGGCACGCACGCCACGTGAGCCCAGCTCTTTGGCGACACTCTTGGCCAAACCGATCATACCGGCTTTAGAAGCTGAGTAGTTGGATTGTCCTGCATTGCCCGATACACCTACCACAGAAGCCATATTGATGATACTGCCGGTGCGCTGTCCCATCATGATGGGAGTCACGGCATGGATCATGTTGAACGCTGACTTCAGATTAACGTTGATCACGGCATCCCATTGTTGCTCAGTCATACGCATCATAAGGCCATCGCGAGTAATGCCGGCATTGTTCACCAAAATATCGATCCGACCGAAGTCAGCCTTGATCTGTTCCACCACTGTATGCGCAGCATCGAAGTCCGCTGCATTGGAAGCGTATGCCGCTGCACGTACTCCGAGCCCTTTGAGTTCTTCTACGAAAGCCTGTACGCCCTCATCGATATTCAGATCAGTAATAGCCACATCGGCACCTTCCGTTGCATACTTATAAGCTATGGCACGGCCGATACCGCGTCCGGCTCCCGTAATGAGAGCTACCTTGTTCTCCAATAATTTCATACTTTGATTTTAATTAGTCGTGGACAGATACCTACCGATACGATATGTATGTCCGCGAAGTTTATTTATTGATCGTTAAATTCTTAAACACTTTCACTTCCAATCTCTTCTTCACCGCTGTTTACTGTCGGAGAGAGACAGATACCGTGGAAGATCAGATGCTCCACATTCTCACTGATTCGCTCGAACGCGATCGTTCCGGCATGCCTAAGATGGCCGCTGATATACGGTACTTCTAACCCCTTGATTGAGTGGAGCAAGATTTTGGCGGTAATATGGGTATCGGGTATAGAAAACGCATTAAGCCGAACACCTTCGTCCAAAATGGAACAGATCAGATGTTCTTCCTTGAGGTCGAACTCCTTACGAGCAGTCTCCACCTTCCATATATCACGAAAAAAATCGGCACGAAGCGTACCATTGCGCACGACAATCTCTTTGATTGCTTCCAAATGTGTATAGATGAAGTGCATCAGCTTCTTAGTCGGCGACATAGACACAAGAGCAGCAGTCTCCAACGAGCTGTAGAGTTCGTCCAGCTCCTTATGGACAACGGCAAAATAGATATCTTTTTTGCTTTTGAAGTAAGTATATAGCGTGCGTCGTCCCTTGTTTGCCGCATCGGCGATGTCGTTCATCGTGGTCTTTTCCACACCGATCTTGGCAAAGAGCTGACGTGCTACATCGATCATCAGTTCTCTTGTTTTCGCCACACTCATTAAAATTTTTCGATTACCCTATATTCTATACGGCATTCTGTTTCGGAAACAAATATAAGGTTTTTGGCGTTGATTTTGCACGTTTGTTTCAGTATTGAGCAAAAGATCCACCGTCTTAGTCTGTATATTGGCTTGGACGGTACTATCCATTATCCAAGAAAAGTTCGATCGAAACAAATAAAAAAGCTGTCTCCTTTGAAAGGGGACAGCTCATCGATCATTCTTGTTGTCTCACAAGGATTCGAACCTTGACAAACAGGACCAGAATCTGTTGTGCTACCATTACACCATGAGACAATGGCGAAGCCTTTATCGCTTCCGGTGCCGCAAATGTACACCTTTTTGTGAAACAAACAATAAAAAACAACATTTCGATTTTAATTGGCATCCGCATCTTCCTCCATAGAGTCCGACTTTGAAAAGATGGGTTGGAAATCTCGATTTTAGGTTCGTAAACCGGAAACACACTCAAGATATTTTAGTCACTTTTTCTGTCCGTTTTTGTACTTTTGCGAGCGTAAAGACCGAAAAAGGTCATACATCAGCATCAAAGGGTTCCATCTCAATAAACATCGATGAAGAATATCCGCAACTTCTGCATTATTGCACATATCGACCACGGCAAGAGTACCTTGGCCGATCGGTTGCTCGAATATACCAACACCGTCTCCGGCAAAGATCTGCAAGATCAGGTCTTGGACAATATGGACTTGGAACGAGAGAGAGGTATAACGATCAAGAGCCATGCCATTCAGATGGACTATGAGATGGATGGAGAAAAGTATGTGCTCAACCTGATCGATACTCCGGGGCACGTGGACTTCTCCTACGAAGTCTCTCGCTCCATCGCTGCTTGCGAAGGGGCATTGCTTATCGTCGATGCTGCCCAAGGGATACAGGCGCAGACCATATCCAATCTCTATATGGCGATCGAAAACGACCTGACCATCATCCCCATTGTGAACAAAGTGGATTTGCCCAGTGCCATGCCCGAAGAGGTGGAAGACCAGATCATCGAGCTTTTGGGTTGCGATCGTTCGGAGATCATCCGCGCCAGTGGCAAGACCGGTCAGGGAGTAGATCAGATCCTTCGCGCCATCGTAGAGCAAGTACCGGCCCCTGCCGGAGACCCCGATGCCCCGCTGCAATGCCTCATTTTCGATTCGGTCTTCAATCCGTTCCGTGGTATCATCGCCTATTTTAAGGTGGTGAATGGCAGTATTCGCAAAGGAGACCATGTCAAGTTTATTGCCACCGAGAAAGAATACGATGCCGATGAAGTAGGAGTACTCAGGCTCGATATGGAGCCGCGCTCGGAGGTCAAGACCGGCGATGTAGGCTACATCATCAGCGGTATCAAAACAAGCCGCGAGGTCAAGGTCGGCGATACGATCACCCATGTAGCCAAGCCGGCCAAAGAGGCCATAGCAGGATTCGAAGAGGTAAAACCCATGGTCTTCGCCGGTGTATATCCGATCGAAGCAGAAGACTTCGAGAACTTGCGTACTTCCCTGGAGAAACTCCAACTCAACGATGCCTCACTGACGTTTCAGCCCGAAAGTTCGGTGGCTCTCGGATTCGGATTTCGTTGCGGATTTCTCGGTTTGCTCCACATGGAGATCGTGCAGGAGCGATTGGATCGGGAGTTCAATATGAATGTGATCACGACGGTGCCCAACGTTTCTTATAAGGTGTACGACAAGAAAGGTGGCTGCAAAGAGGTTCACAATCCATCGGGACTGCCCGAACCCACGCTTATAGATCATATAGAAGAACCCTTCATCAGAGCTTCTGTCATCACCAATACGGCCTATATCGGCCCTATCATGACACTTTGTTTGGGCAAAAGAGGGGTGTTGGTGAAGCAAGAATATATATCGGGCGATCGTGTAGAGATCTTCTACGATCTTCCATTGGGCGAAATCGTCATCGACTTCTACGACAAACTAAAGAGTATCTCCAAAGGATATGCCTCATTCGACTATCACCTGCACGACTTTAGAGAGAGCAAGCTGGTAAAGCTCGATATTCTGCTCAATGGCGAACCCGTCGATGCCCTGTCTACACTCACACACGTGGACAACAGTGTCACATTCGGCCAGCGCATGTGCGAAAAGCTCAAAGAACTCATCCCGCGTCAGCAATTCGAAATAGCCATCCAAGCAGCTATCGGAGCCAAGATCATCGCTCGCGAAACGATCAAGCCTGTCCGTAAGGATGTGACGGCCAAGTGCTATGGTGGCGATATCTCCCGTAAGCGTAAGCTGCTCGAAAAGCAGAAAGAAGGAAAGAAACGCATGAAGCAGATAGGCACGGTCGAAGTGCCTCAGAAGGCTTTCCTCGCTGTCCTCAAACTGGACTGATCCGAGGTATTTTCATAATCCCCACCCTATTGCTATGGCCACAACGAAGTCCCGCACCAAACGTCCTGCTCCGGAGAGCATCACAGCGCCTTTGGAGGGACGTGTTCCACCACAGGCTCCCGAACTGGAGGAGGCTGTTTTGGGGGCTATCCTGCTGGAAAAAGATGCCTATATGCAAGTGGGCGAAATGCTGCGTCCCAGTACTTTCTACCTCAAAACCCATGAACTGATCTACGAGGCCATTACGCAGCTGGCACTCAATCAGAAGCCCGTGGATATGCTCACGGTGACGGAGCAGCTCAAAAAGAACGGCAATCTCGATGCGGTCGGTGGCCCCTCTTATATAGCCGGCCTGACGCTGAAAGTGGCAAGCTCGGCCAACTTGGAATTTCATGCCAAGATATTGGCACAGAAAGCTTTGAGCCGTGAGGTAATCGGCTTTTCCAGCGAAGTTCTGAAGAAGGCTTACGACGACACGGAGGACATAGAGGATCAGTTGCAGCAGGCCGAGGGACGATTGTTCGAGATCTCCCAGCACAACATGAAGCAGGACGTCCAGCCTATCGACCCGATTATCAAAGAGGCCTTGGGCGAAATCCAGATTGCAGCCAACCGTAAGGAAGGACTCAGCGGTCAACCATCCGGTTTCCCCGCTATCGACAAGCTCACGGCCGGTTGGCAAGCTTCCGATCTGATCATCATTGCTGCCCGTCCTGCTATGGGAAAGACCGCATTCGTGCTTTCCATGGCCAAAAATATGGCTATCGACTATAATATACCCGTAGCCATATTCAATTTGGAAATGAGCAGTGTGCAGCTGGTCAAGCGTCTGATGTCCAATGTCTGCGAGATTCCGGGTGAGAAGTTGAAGACCGGCCGACTCGAATCACACGAATGGGTACAACTCGATACCAAGCTGAAAGACTTCGAAAACAAACCCCTCTACATAGACGATACTCCTTCCCTTTCCGTCTTCGAACTGCGTACCAAATCGCGCCGTCTGGTACGCGAGTATGGCGTGAAGATGATCATCATCGACTATCTTCAGCTCATGAACGCCAGCGGAATGTCGTTCGGCAACCGCGAGCAGGAAGTCAGTACCATTTCACGTTCTCTGAAGGTTTTGGCCAAGGAGCTGAAGATACCTATTATCGCTCTCTCCCAGCTCAACCGAAGTGTGGAGACCCGTCAGGGCGACATCAACAGCAAACGTCCGCAGCTATCCGACTTGCGTGAATCCGGAGCCATCGAACAGGATGCCGATATGGTATGCTTCATCCATCGCCCCGAATACTACAAGATCACGGAAGACCAGCAGGGCAACTCCCTTTTGGGCATAGGCGAATTTATCATCGCCAAGCATCGTAATGGTCCTGTGGATGATGTACGTTTGCGCTTCCGCAGCGAGTTTGCCAAGTTCCTACCTCTTGAGGCCGAGAGCATGGTCAAACGCCATTCCCGTATCGGAGGCTCACCCGTGGAAATGGGTGTCGGCAACGGATCGTTCGCCCCTCCCCTACCTCCACCGGAGGAAAATCCCCTCCTTTCAGGCCCCTATTCCTCCGGCACATCCGAGGCCGATTTCCTCGCCGAAGCATCGGGAATCGACAACCCCTTCTGACATTATCAGGAAACGATATTGCATAATTATGAGCCAATATACATGGCTCAGGCCCAATTAGAAGAGCCTAACACATTAGCCATCCCTTAAAAAGCCCTTATGGGACAACTAGATAGGGTTCGGAGCAAAGACGAAACCACGGTATATAGACAGATCGAACTGAGGCTAAACACGTGCCAAAAAAGTTTTCAACAACGAAGAGGAGTTTGGAATGATTCCAAATAAGCAAGTGAAAGGAAGTGGACATTGAAGTCGAAAAGTTGAGGATACGGACTTTTTCAAGTCGAAATATGACATTTGGAAGAGAAGATAACGATCTATATACAAATCGTTTACGATAAATATATAGATCGTTTTCGTTTTGTATATAAATCGTTTTCAATTTATATATAGATCAAAAGTCATTTCTATATAAATCAAAAGCCGAAAAGGCCACTTCGAAAGTTTATAAAACAGAGGCACCCACATGATTCAGCTCGAATCATGTGGGTGCCTTATTCTTTTGAAGGGACTGTAAGAGACCTTATTGCTGCTTATGGATCATGGAGATTATACTATTCGTCCCAATACCAAGATGGTATATATATAATATCGGCCGGCTTAATCGGCCGAAAAGATTAGGAGCAAGAGAGTATTCGCAGCACATATCTAACTATCATTTAATCGTTTATCCATATAATTTCATTCGGATGAAAGGCTCTCAGGACAGCGATATTCAACTCCTCATAGAGAGCTTCATCGCAGACAAATGTAAGGAAAAAGTTCAATCCCCTAAAAGGCATTAGAGCGGGTACAATCCTTTAGCTTTGTGATCGATATAGTGTAATGAGCGAAGAATATAAGCCTGAATCGGCAGTTCGAATGTTGCTCAAAACCACTGCTTTTCAAGCAAACTAAATTCGCAATCTTCCTTTACACGAAAGCCGACGTGAGATAGAACGAAATGATGGCTATAGCATCTTTGGATTCCACATCCGGCAACAGGTCTCATTCAATGCTCTGCAAAAAGATAAATGCCCTCAGAAAACCTGCCAAAACATCATCCGATTTCTAATGTAACAGTCCTGAAAAAGAAAAAGACAAAGCAACAGCATAAATTTTCAAATGCAATAGTCCTCGCTCATCCTCCAAACGAATAAGGCACCCGTCGAATTCTTCTACGAATTTGACGGGTGCCTACGTTTTATCATCTCACAAACAGCCTTTTTCACTATACGATTTAATATAAACTGCTTACAATCTAACAGAAAGCAGGTTCTCACCGGAAAATATCTGTTTCTAATCTTTTTATGCTCGATTCATTTGTAACAGTCCTTCGGTTATGACATAAGATATAGCACAGAAAAACATCTGTTCCACTCTCTCTGTTATCCCTCTGTGAGGAAAGAAATTCGTATTTTTGTCCTCATTATCAAAGAATAACAACCTACTACGTGCAATCGAATATGCTCACGTCAAAAGAAATCAGAGAGTCGTTCAAGACTTTTTTTGCCTCAAAAGGTCATAAAATCGTTCCCTCTGCCCCCATGGTGATCAAAGGCGACCCCACGCTCATGTTCACCAATGCCGGCATGAATCAGTTCAAGGATATCATACTCGGAAATACCGAGGCTAAATACACTCGTGTAGCAGACTCGCAGAAGTGTCTGCGTGTAAGCGGCAAGCACAACGACCTCGAAGAGGTAGGCCATGACACCTATCATCATACCATGTTCGAAATGCTCGGCAACTGGTCGTTCGGCGATTACTTCAAGAAAGAAGCCATCGAATGGGCTTGGGAATACTTGGTGACGGTGTTGGGTCTGGATCCTCAGCGTCTCTATGCTACCGTATTCGAAGGCAGCCCCGAAGAAGGCCTTGACCGCGACGACGAAGCGGCATCTTACTGGGCACAGTTTCTGCCTGAAGAACGAATCATCAACGGCAATAAGCATGACAACTTCTGGGAAATGGGCGATACCGGACCCTGCGGTCCCTGCTCGGAAATACATATCGACCTGCGTTCGGACGAAGAGCGTGCCCAAATAAACGGTTTGGAGCTGATCAATAAGAGCCATCCGCAGGTCATTGAGATATGGAACCTCGTCTTCATGCAATACAATCGGAAAGCCGATTCTTCCCTGACGCCTCTGCCACACAAGGTGATCGATACGGGCATGGGATTCGAGCGTCTGTGTATGGCCTTGCAGGGCAAGACTTCCAATTACGATACGGATGTCTTCCAGCCCCTTATCCATGCTTTGGCTACGATGACGGGAATCGGATATGGAGAGGATTCCGCCTCGGATATAGCCATGCGCGTAGTAGCCGACCACATCCGGACTATCGCCTTTGCCATCACGGATGGCCAATTACCCTCCAATGCCAAAGCCGGCTATGTCATTCGCCGTATCCTTCGCCGTGCGGTTCGCTATGGCTACACCTTCCTGCACTGCCGCGAAGCGTTCATGTACCGATTGCTGCCGACACTGATCGATACGATGGGCGATGCTTATCCCGAATTGCAAGCACAGCGCGAACTGATCAGCCGCGTGATCAAAGAAGAGGAAGAGAGCTTCCTGCGTACACTGGAAACGGGTATCCGCCTGCTGGAGAAAAAAATAGCCGACAATAAGGCTACCGGCTCCACCGTATTGGACGGTGTCGCTGCCTTCGAATTATACGATACGTTCGGATTTCCCCTCGACCTCACAGCCCTGATCCTATCGGAAAATGGGATGACGGTGGACGAATCAGGCTTCGACACGGAGATGCAGAAGCAAAAAGAGCGTGCCCGTAATGCCGCTGCCGTAGAAGCCGGTGACTGGGTAGTGCTGCGTGAGGGTGAATCCAAATTCTCAGGATACGACTTCACCGAAACGGAAACAGAGATCCTGCGCTACCGTCAGGTGAAACAAAAAAACAAGGAATACTTTCAGGTGGTACTCTTGGACACTCCTTTCTATGCAGAGATGGGTGGGCAAGTAGGCGACAGCGGTCAGCTGATCGACGAATCGGGTGTAGCCTATGATATATTCGACACCAAACGCGAAAACAATCTCTCGGTACACCTGATGAAGAAATTGCCCGAAAGCACGACAGACACCTTCGTGGCACGGATCAATCAGGACAAACGCCGCCAGGCAGAAGCCAACCATACGGCTACGCACTTGCTGCACGAAGCTCTGCGCGAAGTCCTCGGAACGCATGTGGAGCAGAAGGGTTCGTTCGTCAGCCCGGAGGTGCTTCGTTTCGACTTCTCCCACTTCGGCAAGATGTCTCCGGAGGAGATCCGCAAGGTGGAAGAATTGGTATCCGAGCGGATACGTGCCGACTTCCAACGGGAAGAGTTTCGCGATGTGCCGATTGCCGAAGCACAGGCTATGGGAGCCATGGCTCTCTTCGGAGAGAAGTATGGCGAAGAAGTGCGCGTACTCAAGTACGGCTCTTCGGTAGAGTTGTGCGGAGGTACACATATTCCCTCTACAGGCATGATCGGGACATTCCGTATCGTTACGGAAAGTTCGATAGCATCGGGGGTTCGTCGAATCGAAGCCGTAACGGGCATCGGTGCCGAACGTTTCATATACGAGAAAGAAGATATTCTGCTGGCTGTAAAGGAGCTGTTCAACAACAATCCGAACCTGATCAAGTCCATCAAGAAAATGCTCGAAGAGGATGCAAGTCTGAAAAAACAGATAGCGGACATGAAGCACGAGCGCATGCTGAAGTTCAAAAAGTCGCTTCTCGAGCAGGATGTTCGTCGCCGTGGTATCCGTCTTTTCCTCTTTCAGGAGATCATGGAGGCAGAGACGGCCAAGGATATAGCTTTCCAAATTGCCGGCGAACTGCAAGAGAGCTTCGTCCTCATAGCGGGAACGACCGAAGGTGGTGAAAAATGCGCGCTGACAGTGATGCTTTCGAAAGATCTCACGGAGGGAGGGATGGATGCAGCCAAACTGGTACGAAGTGCCGCCAAGCATATACAGGGCGGTGGTGGTGGACAGCCACACTTCGCTACGGCGGGTGGCAAGAATCCTAAAGGATTGCCTGCTGCCATTCAGCAGATACTGACCGAAGCAGAGCTAACGGACTGATCCCCCTATAGCCTGTGGTCATCGTCGGAACAGATATTATCGGTCGTAAGCTGGTACCTGCACTGTCGGGTATGGCTTACGACCGATTGTTCGTTTTGTGCGACGAGGCAGTGGCAACGCTGCATGCAGAGCGAATTGCTGCGATCAGAGCACTAACGGCCGCGGATGATTGGTATTTGCTCTCCGGAGGGGAAACGATCAAACAGTGGGAAAACTGCCTGCCCCTATGGCGATGGCTGAGCGAAAGAGGTGCTTCGCGCCACTCTCTATTATTGAATATAGGAGGCGGTACGATTACGGACTTGGGCGGCTTTGTCGCTTCGGTCTATAAGCGAGGTATCCGGACGGTAAACCTCAGCACAACGCTAATGGGGATGGTAGATGCTTCGGTCGGAGGGAAAACAGGCATAGACTTCGAAGGCGTCAAAAACGAGATAGGCACTTTCCATCTGCCGAAAGCGGTCTTCTGTGACTGTGCTTTCCTGTCCACCCTACCCGACCGTGAACTGCTGTCGGGACATGCCGAATTGGTAAAGCACGCTCTTCTCATGGGAGCGGATGAATGGAAAGAAGTTATTTCTTTCGATCCGTTCGGTAATAATATGGAGGCATGGGAAGAGATCGTCCGGCATAGCGTAACTTTCAAGGAGTCGATAGTAAATCGGGACTTGCACGAATCCGGACTTAGAAGCATGCTCAATCTGGGACATACCGTCGGGCATGCGGTAGAGAGCTTTTCCTATAGCTTACCGGGAAATGTAGGCCTCTCGCATGGCCATGCGGTCATGATCGGCCTTATCTGCGAACTCTATTATTCGGTGGTGGCACATAGTTTCCCTCGAGAGATCCTCTACTCACTGGTCTCATGGTCCAAAGAATACTACTCACCCTTCTTTTTCACCTGTAAGCAATATCCGGCTCTGACGGCTTTTTGCATGAAGGACAAGAAGAATCTGGAAGGCAAAATCAGGCTCATTCCCCTCAAAGGGATAGGCTTACCGGCAGAACCATGTGAGATAACGGAGAAAATGTTGCACGAATGTTTCGATTTTTATCGCGAAACTCTTGGAGGGTAAATAAAAAAACCTACCTTTGCAACGCAATAAGCAAGCGGGGTGTAGCTCAGCCCGGTTAGAGTACGCGTCTGGGGGGCGTGTGGTCGCTGGTTCGAATCCAGTCACCCCGACTGGAAAAAGAGAAAAAGGCAGATATTGACTCAATATTTGCCTTTTATTTTTGATTTATTCTGTCTGTTATTTTGCTCGGCTTATTCTTTTTCGCAGCTCCGCCTATAAATGATATATAAAAGTTATAGGTAGATTATTTCCCTTTGGTCAGGTAGTAAGAGCGCAGATCGGACGGGAGCTTTTCCATGGCATAGCGGAGAGCTGTCCGTGGCATAGTGGCGGCATGTTTGTCAAGGAAAGCAAGCAGGAGCCGTTCTTGCTTTTTACCCATCTCACGCAGCATCCAGCCTACTGCTTTATGAATGAGATCGTGTGGGTGGTGGAGCAATCGCTCGGCAATGCGAATGGTAGCTTCGTACTCTCCGTATCGGATCAGTCGCCAATTGGCTACCATCGCTATTCGTTGTTCCCACAACAAGCATGAATCGGCCAATCTATCCAGCAAGGCATTGCCCTCGATGGGATGAGCATGGACATATTCGCCTACTATTCCGGGTGCGGATACATCAACCAAATCCCAGTTATTGATCATAGTCGTATGGCTCAGATAGGAGGCTAATAGCCCCTCCCGTACTGCTTCCGACCGAGCACGTCTGTATAGTTCGGTCATGCCGATAAGTGCGAGATGCCGCACCTCGTGATAAGGCTGTTGCAGCAAAAGAGCGAGGATTTCCACCCTCCAAGGCCTATGTGTCTTCTCATAAGCGCGAATGTCGGGAACGGATATTCCGAGGAAAAGGTCTCCCTCAGCATATTCGCCCGGAGCAGTCTTAAAAAACCGCTGCATCTGTCCGGCACGCTCAGGATTACCGATACTTTCAAAATGCGCAGTTACTGCTTGGGCGGTCAGTTGGCTATGATCCATAAGGCTTTACCTCGCTACTTCGATTGGGTTGCAGCCATTTCTTCCGGTAGCACCGAAGCAATTCGTCGGCTTGTTTCCCGCACCGCCTCGGATATACATAACGGTCTCTCTCCAAAATCTGCAACGGACAGAGGTGGATGGATCGTCAGCGTCAAGCGATGAGGGCGTGGGATGAGTTTCCCTGAGGGAAGCACGCGATACGAGCCATCCAACGAAACGGGAATAATGGGTACACCCAATTCGTCCGCCATCAGGAAGCCACCCTTTTTAAAGCGAGCCAGCCGGCCGTTGCGAGTACGACTACCCTCCGGGAAAATAAAAATGGAAGTACCTTCCGCCAAAACACGCTTGGCCTGATCCATAGTGTGAGCAATAGAGGAAGGGCGAGTATCATCGACAAATACGAATCCGGCCGACCGGCATGCATAGCCTACGAAGGGTAATTTGCGAATACCTTCTTTCAATACCCATTTGAAAGGAATACCGAGATAGCCGTACATCATGAAAATATCGCAAGCGCCTTGGTGATTGGCCATAACGACGAAAGGCCCTTTACCCGGGATATGCTCTCGCCCTCTGACTCGAATGGGGCACAAAAAGAGGAATAGCGTACATCGCGACCACAACATCCCGGGATAATAACTGAATATTCTACTGCCTCCCAGCATGCAGCCTACAGTGGTAGTCAGTGCTGTCAATATAGTGAGCAGGAGGAAAAGAGGGGCGCCGATCAGGCAGAAATAGATGAGAAAAAGAAAGCGTCCGATAGTATTCATCTTTTTCGTATTGATTACGGACAAAAGTAATGAATCTTTCGTGCAATAATTTCTGTATTCGGCAGATTATTGTTTTATTTGCAGAGATAAAAACGAAAACAAATAAAACGAACATACTCACAATGGAAGGAATCGGAAAATACTTGGGAGCCATCATATTGCTCGTTGGCGTTTTGGTACTGGCCATCCCCGCATTCACGAATTCGATCAGCGACAAGAGCTTGATGATCGGTCTTTTTTTGGTCGTCGTAGGCTTCTTCGCCCACATTATTCTTGGCCGTAGAGCAAAGGCATAAGGCTGAAATATAGCCCCCCAATCGGGGAATCGGGAAAAAGAGAACCATCGGTTCATCTCCTGCCATAGAGGAGGAATGAACCGATGGTTCTCTTTTCGTTTATTACAGCTTAAAGTGTTGGGTACCGCTGAGTTGCCGGAATTATAAAAGTTGAGGTTCGCAGAGACTGCATAGAGTACTCCTTTCTTCGTCAAATCAATGCTTGTGTCTGTCTTGACCCGGGGCCGACGCTTAAATTGGTTTTGCGGCTTCATTCGAGCGAGTTTCTCCTCATTGGTATTGTTGGCTGCTACTGTGTAACGACGTTAGCCGGATGGATTATTGGAGTCGGAGGCGGTATCGGCTTGTATGGACGCAATGTGAATCAGACGGCACAGCGTGGCACACAAGGTGCATACACGGGGAGCAAGGCGATGGTTGGAGGAGCACAAGTGCTGTTGCCGGTAACGTCGTTGGACGTCTCAAAGGGGCACTCATTAAAGAGAAGAAGATTTCCACTGGTGGAAAGATAGCTTTCCACCAGTGGAAATAAGGCGTGTACCAAATGGTCGCCTGACACACAATAAAATGAATGAACAAAAGTGCCTGCTTATTGTCCAAAGGCCCCATTAATTCGTACTTGTTTGATAACCGAGTGTAGCAATCGTTAGGTTTATAAATGTGTTAACAGTTCAAATGCGATTGCCCTGGTCTTGACCAATATGAGGGGGGGGGGGTAGAAGGGTTATTGTGTAATGGTCTCAAATGGACAGATGACCTATCCTATTCCCTGGTGAGCGATTACTCGAAGCGAAGGGCTTTGACGGGGGAAATTCTCGAAATAATATGCGATGGAGCAAGGAGCATCAAGAAGGTAACGAGGAGGGTACCCAAATTAACGAGAATCCATACGAGCCAGTCCACTTGAACAGGCACATAGT
The DNA here is from genome assembly GCF_000010505.1 of Porphyromonas gingivalis ATCC 33277. Lineage (GTDB taxonomy): Bacteria > Bacteroidota > Bacteroidia > Bacteroidales > Porphyromonadaceae > Porphyromonas > Porphyromonas gingivalis. Next base: position 1,541,978 of record NC_010729.1, read on the forward strand.
CCATGTAGTAAATATCAGGATCGAGGAGACGCAACCAACGGAAATGTTGCTGCAGGAGGCAGAGTATAAGAGCCAAAACATTGCCCCAGATCATACCACGACCAACGAGCATCATAGCCAGATAGAGGAATATGCGGCGAAGCAACCGTTCACCACAGCCTAAAGCTTTGAGCATGCCGATAAACTGCGTTTTGTCCATGACCAAAACAATCAGACCGGCTATCATCGTGAAGCCTCCGACCAATCCCATCAGTGTCAGCAGGATAGCAACATTGGTGTCCAAGGCAGAGAGCCAATCCATAATCATCGGATTCAGTTCTGTAGCCGTATTGATGGTCAGTCGTTGTTCTCCGACGTAGAGTGTTTCCGAAAGGCGATCGAACACTCGCGTCACAACGAGATCTGTTTCGTCCGGATCAGAGGCATAAATGAGTAAACGGCTAACGTCATCAGTACCCAACCCACCCACTCGGCGGAGTACATCAGCAGAGACCAAGCCAACAGGCATATCCATTTTGCCTCCGCTATAAACTCCTGCAACTGTGAATGCGCGCAAACGCATTCGTTCCGTACCGGCGAAATAGATGCGGAGCTTATCGCCGATCTTGAGATGAAGTTTGTCGGCAGTAACTTGTGGCAGAAGAATAGGATTGGGTACCGTATCGGCAGAACTAAAGCTCGGATAATTTCCCGAAACGGTTTGACCGAAGAGCGGATTGCGAGTTCGGAGTGAATTGTCCCCCATCAGTAGAATACCGGCAAAAGCACTGTCTGTCTTGGCAACACCTGTCATTTCGATCGTGGGCACTACCCGGTCCACACCTTCGACAGAGGTTATAGCTTCAAGCATCCCGACCGGAGCATTGAAATGATCTGAAGTTCCGGCCACGGGGGCAATGCAAAGATGTCCCGTATAGCCGTATACCAGACTGCGGATATTTTGTTTGAAGCCACCGGCTATCGACACGGTAATGAGCATGACCATCAAGCTGAGCATGATACCGATCACAGAGAGACGAACAATAGGGGCTATTCCTTTCCCCTCTTTCCCTCCGCCCCTAAAGAGCCGTCCGGCCAAAAAGAAATCGATCTTCATCGTCCCTCTACCCTATTCTTCTATCAGACGGAGAAATTCCTCTTCACTCATCAGCCGCACACCGAGCTTCTCTGCTTTCTCTCTCTTACTCGGCCCCATATCCGATCCGGCAAGAATGAAAGAGGTCTTGGACGAAACCGATCCGGCCATACGTCCGCCATTGTCCTCTACCATAGCTTTGTACTCATCACGACTATACTTTTCAAATGTACCACTGATAACAACCGTTTTTCCGGCTAAACGAGCAGAAACCGGCACGGAAACCGTCTCAGCTTCCAACGATACACCGGCCAAACGAAGTCGTTCGATCAACTCCCTGTTCTGCCGAAGGCTGAAAAAATGAAGTACAGCAGCAGCTATTCTTTCCCCGATCTCGTCTATCTGTACTAATTCCTCGCTCGTAGCAGCGGCCAGGGCATCGATAGAAGGATAGACCGCAGCAAGTTTCTTGGCTACGGTTTCTCCGACAAAGCGAATACCTAATCCGAACAAAATGGCCTGATACGGACGGGCTTTGGAGGCTTCGATACTGTCCAAAAGTTTGGCAGCAGCCCGTTTTTTGAAGCCGGGCAGAGTGAGTAGCTGCTCTTCCGTAAGGGCATAAAAGTCAGCAACGTTACGAATCATATTGCGGCTATAAAGCAATTCGATCGTCTCCGGGCCGATATTGATGTCTGCCGCCTTGCGTCCGCAATAGTGTTCGAGCCGTCCTTTCTGCTGCTGTGGGCAGCCCTCGGCATTCGGGCAATAATAGGCAGCTTCTCCCTGTTCGCGTACCAATGGTGTAGCACAGTCTGGACAGAGCACTGTAAAAACTATAGGTCTGCCATCGATACTGCGTGCATCCGTATCCACACCCACTATCTTGGGAATGATCTCTCCACCCTTTTCCACATAGACAAAGTCTCCCTCGTGAAGGTCTTTCTCCGCAATAAAATCAGCATTATGCAGGCTGGCGCGTCTCACGACCGTACCGGATATCAGTACTGGGTCGAGATTGGCCACAGGTGTGACCGCCCCCGTACGCCCTACTTGATAGCTTACATGCTGCAGACGAGTACGTACTCGCTCGGCCTGATACTTATAGGCAATAGCCCAACGTGGGCTTTTGGCCGTAAAGCCAAGCAAATCCTGCTGAGCCGGAGCATTTACCTTGAGGACAATACCATCAGTAGCTACGGGCAATGTCAGGCGCTCGGTATCGAAACGATCGATAAAGGCATATACATCCTCCTTACTACAGCACAGTGTGACGGCATCAGAGACTTTGAAACCCCACTGACGCGCCTGCATCAGTCGGTCGTAATGATTCTCTGCCAAAGGCTCATCACTATATAGATAGTAGAAATAAGCATCCAAGTTTCGTCCGGCTACGATATGGGGGTCGAGCTGCTTAATGGTACCGGAAGCGGCATTGCGCGGATTGGCAAATAGAGGCTCCCCTTCGGCCTCCCGTTGGGCATTGATCCGATCGAATTCCTTGAACGGGAGCAATATCTCTCCACGAACTTCCAACATACGGGGATAATCATCGCCTCTTAGTCGCAAAGGGACAGATCGGATGGTACGGACATTAGCCGTTACATCATCTCCCATTATTCCATCGCCTCTGGTAACGGCACGCACCAGCATACCATCTTCGTAGATAAGCGAAATGGAAAGTCCGTCGAATTTCAGCTCTGCAACGATTTCGAAAGGTGCGCCTTGAAGTCCTTCGGACACGCGACGATAAAAATCTCCAATCTCATCGTAATTATATGTATTGCTGAGGGAAAGCATCGGTCTGTCGTGGCGAACGGAAGCGAATCCTTCCGTTTTGTCGCTTCCGACACGATGCGTAGGCGAGTCAGGACTATCCCATTCGGGGTATTCCCGTTCCAGCTCCTCAAGCTGCTTCATCATGGCGTCATACTCGAAGTCATCGATAGTCGGAGATGAGAGAACGTAATACCTGTATTCGTGCTCACGCAGAATGCGGCGCAGCTCTTCTATTCGGACAGCAGGGGGAACTATCTTTTCCATAACTGATAAAGCAAAACATCAGAATAATCGCCGGCATGCCACATCCATTGGCGGAGGGTGGCTGTATGCTCGAAGCCGGCAGCTTCGAACAGCATCCGGCTCGGCTTGTTATCTTCCAGCACATAGGCGATGATCTGATGCAAGCGTAAATAGTCTAAAACATAATGGGATATCTTGCGGAGAGACTCGACGGCTATTCCCAGCCGACGGTATTCGGGAATAACGAATAACCCTACGGCTACACGTCGATGAAAGGCATCGTACTCATACAGATCTATCGCACCGATAGGCTTATCGTCATCCGACAAGCAGATGACAAGACGCATCATGCCCAACTCCATCAAACCCTCAGAACTCTTTTTGATATATTCTCTCAGCCGATTGCGTCCGATAGGTACCAGCATATTGCCACTCTCACGCAATTCGGCATCATTTTCCCATAGGTAGAGAAAGTCCAAATCTTCCGGTTCAAGGGCTCGGAGCCGTACTTGCTCTGAAGAGAAAAGGTCGGTCATGGAATATCAGAATTTGACTGAGTCGGAGAAATCGGTACGATTGAGAATAGAACGACCGAGGGTAATCTCATCGGCATATTCGATCTCATCGCCTATAGCAATGCCTCGAGCAATTACACTGACCCGAACGCCGGTAGACTCCAACTTGCGAAAGAGGAAAAAGTTGGTAGTATCGCCCTCCATCGTCGTACTCAAAGCCAATATAACCTCATGAATCTGCTCAGAAGCTACTCGATGCACCAAAGAATCTATTTGCAAATCGCCCGGGCCGATCCCATCCATGGGAGATATGACTCCACCGAGTACATGATACAAGCCTCGATACTGTGAGGTATTCTCGATAGCCATAACGTCACGGATATTCTCTACTACGCAGAGTGTACTCTGATCCCGAGTGGGGTCTGCACAGATAGTACAAACACCGGAATCACTGATATTATGACAGCGCCTGCAATAGGAAATATGTTCCCGAAGATCTACAAGGGCTGCTGCAAATTGACGGGTATTTTCCACAGGTTGGCGCAATAAGTACAAAGCCAGGCGCAGGGCTGTCTTGCGCCCTACACCCGGCAATGTAGCAAATTGGTCTATCGCCTTCTCAAGCAGACGCGAAGGATATTTCTGTATCATTCATCCAAAATATCCAGCTCGTTGCCGTCGTAGTCGTAAAATGTGTAGTCCAGGAATCCCAGACTCTCATCGGGGATAAGTTTGATCCCCTTGGCATACTTGAGTTTCCATTTCTTCAAGATAGAAGAAAGGAAACCTTTCTTGAGGTATGCTGCCACGTATGGATGTACGTGAAGAACGAATTGTTTGACTTGGTGCTCCGTGACCATTTTGGCCACTTTTTCTTCCAGCTGATCCGTGAAGAGTATGGAGGATTCTACCTTGCCGGTACCCAAACATGTGGGACAACACTCTTCGGTATGGATGACCATCGCCGGACGAACACGCTGACGCGTAATCTGCATAACGCCGAATTTGCTCAATGGCAAGATATTGTGTCGCGCTCTGTCGGCCGACATCAATTTGACCATGTGTTCGTACAACTGCTGACGGTGCTGGGCTTCGCTCATATCGATGAAGTCCACTACGATGATACCACCCATATCGCGCAAGCGCAATTGTCTGGCCAGCTCTTCAGCTGCAGCCATATTGACATCGACAGCCGTTGCTTCCTGCTCGGTACTGCCACGCGAGCGGTTACCGCTATTAACATCCACCACGTGCATGGCCTCCGTCTGCTCAATAATCAGATAAGCACCACTCTTATACGTAACAGTACGTCCGAAGAGAGCTTTAATCTGCTTCGTAATGGCAAAATGGTCGAAAATGGGTAGTTCGCCCTGATAATACTGAACGATTTCCTCCCGTCCCGGAGCTATCAACTCGACATAGTCGCTCAAACTGTCCCGAAAAGCCTTGTCATTGACAATAATACTCTGGTAAGAGGGATTGAAGTTGTCTCTCAAGAGTCCCAGAGTACGGCTGGCTTCCTCATAAACAATAGACGGAGCCTTGGCACGCAAAAGCTTCTTGATGTTGTCGTCCCAACGACGTAGTAGGCTCTGCAGCTCTTTGTCCAATTCGGATGCCCGTTTACCTTCAGCAGAAGTGCGTATGATAACGCTAAAATTCTTGGGCTTGATGCTGATAATCAACTGCCGCAAGCGTGCTCGCTCTTCGGCAGAACGAATCTTCTGAGACACCGACACTTTGTCTGCAAAGGGTACCAAAACCAATGAACGGCCGGCAAAAGAAAGCTCGGCAGTCAGGCGTGGGCCTTTGGTAGAGATCGGCTCTTTGGCTATCTGCACCAAGATCTGCTGTCCGGCCTTGAGCACATCTGCGATCTTCCCCTCTTTAGGGAGGTCGCTGCCGAGGGGCACTTTGGACAAGGATGGAATCGATTTGCTTTTTGTCATCATCTCCATCATCTTCTGCTGAGCATCGAAAGTCAAGCCCAAATCGAGATAATGAAGAAATGCGTCCTTCTTGTATCCTACATCCACGAAAGCAGCGTTCAGACCGGGCATCACCTTCTTCACTTTACCGAGGTAAATATCCCCCACGGCAAAAGAAAGATTGCGCGGTTCGCGTTGAAGCTCCACGAGTTTGCCATCCTCCAGGACGGCCATAGATACCTCTTTGGGCTTAACGTCAATTACTAATTCGCTGTTCACTTAATGGTAGGATTGTCTTGATGATTATAAATACAAGTAAGCAAATACGGCCTGTGGGCGGAGCGGTACTGATACGGAAATCAGACCACAAAGTACTCGCTCACAGACCGCGTTTGCCGAGAATAATTCGAGATGGAATATCTTCGTCTCTTTTATTTCTTCTTTTTATGGCGATTCTTCTTCAGTCTCTTTTTACGCTTGTGCGTAGCCATCTTATGTCTCTTTCTCTTCTTTCCGTTAGGCATAATGCTTAATGTTTTATTGTTAAACTATGATTAGTCTTGTTTCATCTGACTCATAAAGATTTTCGAAGGCTTAAACGCCGGAATATTCCTTTTGGGGATGATGATAGTCGTCTGCTTCGAAATATTACGTGCTGTCTTCTCAGCTCTTTCCTTCACAATGAAGCTACCAAATCCGCGGAGATATACATTATCACCTTCCGAAAGGGAGTCTTTGATAGTGTCCATGAACGACTCTACGACTTTCAGGGTCGTTTCCTTATCAATCCCTGTCGACTTCGCAATAGCGTTCACTACGTCAGCTTTCGTCATAATACTATGCTCAGAATTAAATGGTTGAGTTTCTTTTATTTTAGGTCTGCAAATATAGTGCTTTTTCTCTTAGTTACTTTACTCCGACATTTTTAAGTCAGGGGTGACGCATTAAAATTGTATTGTGATTAGTTGTTGTGGCTTCATTCGAGCCGGTTTCTTTTGGATGCGAGGGATTGAGGACTTCATATTCGTTTTTAGTCTCTCTATAATGAGTAAATTAATCTTTTGAATGATATCCATAATCTGCGCCACATTCCTTGTTCTCTTGTGCGAGGCATCGTGTCCGAAATAGACATCCAAACAGTGGTGTAACTTATTCTCTATCGCCCAATGCCCACGAATAGCTTGTTTCAATGAAGAAACATCTGTTAATGACGAAATGTAGTAGGCCACTTCTTCACTCGTTTTGTCACTCTTTTTATCCCTTCGTTTGCGTACAACTTTGTGTATCGACCTCAAGCCTTTCCGGCGAGTTAATACCTCGTTGGCTTCTATCTCCAAGGGATTGAGAATACTTTCATAGCGACGTGTTTCTATGCGTCCGTGAGATAGTTCCGTCTGTTCGTCAAGGAGGATATGTTTCTGAAAAAGAGGGCAGAAATAGGCTTCAATCTCTTGCAGACTCAAACTTTGATTCGCTTTAACACACAATACATAGTCTCCGCCCTTATCGATGATTTGTTCGACAATGGCTGTCTGTGTACCTATGGCATCAATGGAGACAACAGCCCCGTTCAAGTCCAGCAAATCAAGAAGTTGATGTATGGCAGGTATTTCGTTTGTTTTTCGGTCGATGTAGAGTTGGGCAAGACTGCACATATCTTGTGGTGAAAAGGCAGAGACGACATGGGATTGTGTATCAAAAGAGAGTTTCTTCACTCCCCGCATCGTCTTGCCATCAATGCAAATATGTTTACCCGAAGTAGCCGAGATAAAGCCTTCAATCCATCGCTTATAAGCCCCCTCAAAAGCTTCTACATCCAACAGACTGATGCTCCTGTTGAGAGTATCATGAGAAGGCATGGTATGCATAAGCTGATGGCCGGTAAGCATTTCGTATAGACTTTTCAATTCTTCTTCGTATTCCTCGGCATAATCTTCAATCTCATACCAGGAGGTATTGCCTGAGAGTGTAGAGAGGAAAACGATCAGCAGTAAAAAGTCAAGAGGATAAATTTTTTTACGCTCTATCCGTGGGCCCGGAACCATGCAGAGGCTTTCAAATAGAGAATGATACATAACTAACTCGGGTGGAATCTTTTGCAATACAGGAGAAATGGACTTTCAAATAGAGAATGATACATAACTAACGGGGCTTTAACGACTGTAAAAGTACTTAGAAAGCTGTTTTTAATGCGTCAGCCCTGATTTTTAAGTTTGCATGACGGATTCAATTCTCATGCAACCGAATAATACACTGGTTGCTGCTACCACGCCACAGTAATGTGGGATCGAACAGCTCGCGCACGAATGGGCCATCGACCAAAACATCGATCAAAGCAAGAGGAGCGGAAAGCATCAGATCGGTCTTCAACTGTTCGAGTGTGTATCCCGTATAACACCATATCGGCAAGGTACAGGATGCACGCAGTCTCTGCAGCAGGCAGGTAAGTCCGGCAGGATTGTAAAAGGGATCGCCTCCGGAGAGTGTGATCCCATCCAATAGAGGATTGGCATTGATCTCTCGGATGATATTGCCGAGGATCGAGTCCGTCATCAATACACCGGCTTCCGGATCCCAACTGGAGGGATTGTGGCAACCGGGACATGCGTGACGACAACCAGCCAAATAGATAGAATAGTGCAAGCCCGGTCCGTCGCAAATAGTTTCGCGATAGACGTTCAGTAGCCTGATGCCGTATGATTCGATGCTTTCGGACACCTGCTCCCGCACTTGGTGGCGTTTCTAATGTATTATAAGTGTTTTACACGATCGTGCTCTTCGGCCTGTTTGGCTGAATTCCATGTATCGAGACTCCCTGTCAGATAGCCAGTGATGCGTCGCAAGCGAGCTATCCGATCGCTGCCGCATACAGGACATTTGTCGTAGATCACACCTTTGAAGCCACAGCCCTTGCAGGTATCCACAGGATGATTGATCGAACCATAGCCGATGTTTTCATCCTTCATCATCTTGACAATTTTGAGGATAACCGATACATTCTTCTTGGCTTCGCCATCCAACTCTACATAAGTAATATGGCCACCGCCGGTAATAGCATGGAAAGGGGCCTCGCACTTGATCTTTTCAGCTATACCTATCGGTTCGCGAACATCCACATGGAAAGAATTGACGTAATAGTCCAAATCCGTTACCCCGGGAATAATCCCGTAGCGTTTTCTATCCATTCGTGTAAAACGACCGGAAAGACCTTCTGCCGGAGTAGCCAAGACAGAGTAATTCAGATGATACTTCCGTTTATACTCCTGAGCGACATCATTCATGACCGAAATGGCATCGTATAGCGTATTCCAAGCCGCCTTGTTGTGAGCATGTCCTTCACCGTAGATGGCCACCATCGCGTTGTGCCCTCCGATAAAACCGATACCGAGAGTACCGGATTTGATGACATCGCCCACTTCCTCGTTCGGTTCTAAGGCAGCACCGCCCTTCCAAACATCATTCCCCATCATGAAGGGGAATTGGCGTGCTAGTGCTGTACGCTGATAGCAATAGCGGTCATAGAGTTGGTCTGCAATGAGTGTAGACATTCGGCGAACACTTTCCAGGAACAGAAGGCGTGCTTCACTGCGTATCGTTTCCTTGTCGCCATCAGGGCAGTTCTCTTCTGCCTCATGTCTGGCTTCGATAGCCAAACGGGGAAGGTTCATAGAGGTAAAAGAGAGATTGCCTCGTCCGATCGACGATTTCGGGCCGTTTACATTGTCAAACACTCGCGTACGACAACCCATGGTAGCCACCTCTTGCAGATAACGCTTGGGATCGTCTGCTCGCCAATCCTCATGCAGATTGAATGGCGTATCGAGAAAGACGAAATTCGGGAAGAGAGCTTTGGCTGTCGTGGCACATGCCTTCAGCAGCAAATCGAAGTTCGGAGCAGAGAAAAGCACCTTGCCGGCCATCGCATCGTCGAAGTTTTCCAATGCCGACTTTACATCCGCTTCGGAATAGTTGATTCCCTCTTTGACTTTGAAGATCTGAATCGGGAAGATGGGTACTTCACCATGCCCCAAACCTTCCTCCGTGGCACGTAACAGCTCCTCCATTACCATTCGACCTTCGGGCGAAGTATCAGTACCGTAATTGATGGAGCTGAATACAACCTGATTGCCTCCACGAGAGTGCATCGTATTCAAGTTGTGGATGAAGCCTTCCATAGCCTGATGCGTATCCTTACGCGTCTTTCGGAAAGCTGTGGCAAGAGCGATCTCCACCTCTGTACTCGAAAAAGGAAAAGACGCCGAACATAGTCCCTCATATAGCCTCCCGGCCTCCTGAGGTGAATCTGTCAAAAGCGGCGTTAGGTTCCGAATAGCCTTGGGAAGAGTCGTACTTAAGTCGGTATTGGTTGGCTGCCGGAGCTCGAGCACGAAGCGGAGACGCTCTATGAGGTGCGTGACGAACGATTTGCGCACACCCGGAGCCATGAAGAAATCAAAGGCCGGGATAGCCTGTCCGCCATGCTGTTCGTTCTGATTGGTCTGGAATATGATGGTAGCCAGCGTTGCATAGCTATGGATATTCTGCGGTGTACGGATGCTGCCGTTTTTGGTACGGAACCCCCGTTCGTAAAGGTCTGCTATATCATACTGGACACATGTAGTGGTTTTGGTCGGATAATAGTCCAAATCATGAATATGTATATCTCCTGCCCTGTGTGCTCTGCTATAGCGTAGCGAAAGCAGATATTTGCTGGCATAGTCCTTAGTCACTTCCGAAGCAAAAGTCATCATTTGACCTGCAGGAGTATGCGAGCTCATGTTGGCATTACCCAGATTCACATCGTTCTTCTCTATCGTTACGATGCCGTCCATCGTATGCTTCATGGATGTACGCTTGTCACGCTCTACGGTGCGCCACTCTCGATAGATAATATATTTTTTGGCAATGAAAGGATTCAAACGCATCAGTTCCTCCTCGACACGATCCTGTATTTGTTCCACGGTGACAAGCTCACCGCTCTGACGAGCAAAATCGGTTACAGACTGGACAATATTGTCGATACGTGCAGCTTCTTCGTGCACACCTCCTGCGCGATAAGCCTTGATTATCGCCTGACGGATTTTTTCCGGATCGAACGACTGCACATGACCATCACGCTTTACGATGCGAAGGATTACCTCTTCCATTGTAATACGTTATTGTAAAAAAATACTTCCTGAGATCTATTCTCTTAGTGCCGGGGAGACTCCTTTCCTCGAGGTCTTCTCTCCATACTTTATAGGCAACTCGTAGAGGCAGGTATTCTGGCTTACTTCATCTCTTTTCTGTTTGTCGCGCCTTCCCATTCAGCTCCACCTCTAATAGTGGAGAATGAACAGTGGCATCATTTGGAAAGCGACAAGAGTCCGCATGTCAAAACCGACACGGCGGTAAAAGCTTACAGCAGCGGGACTGCTCGGGATTCTCACCCGATTCCCTCTTACACCCCACTCAGCTTGTTCGAGACGAGCAGGGACCACTACGATGGGAACAAAGATATTGTTTTTTATAACAACAGCAAACCGACAATTCGCTATTTTCACCCATATATTTGGAACAATATTTTTAAGGTCAACGTAATCCATTGAGCCATATGGTTCAATGGAAAAGCGCAATTTTTAATTCCCCCTCGTATTCAGAAGAAACTCGCTCGAATGAACCCACAACAACTGATAAGCATGCAATTTTAATGCGTCAGCCCTAGGAAATATGTAACTCGGCACGGCCTCGGTAACTACTGTAAACAACCGAGGCAGACAAATTTTAACTATCGAGGTTAAGCGTGCAGCGATGACATAATGGCACTAGTACTACCAAATAAAACAATCGAGACATCGCTCTACTAATAACTTCCTGTCAAACTTTATGGACAGAATTGACTATCAAACCCTACAAAAAAGACATCTCTGAATTTGGAAAATATCGAAAATTATGATTTAGTCGCATAAACTTACATCGAACTCACCTTATGAGACCTTTGCACGGCGATTGGTGTGTATTTTGTTTGTTAATTCATTGTATAATAGGGAGTTATTTTGTATATTTGAGCATTAAAAACAGCATAATATTCCTCCCATGGCATACCAATCCAAGAATACCGATGAGCATGTAACATTTGCAGACGCACTCCTTTCAAAGCGTTATCGCAAAGCACAAAACGACTTCCTCAATCAGGTTGACACGCTTATCGATTGGCGTCCGATCAGGACGCTGATCAACAAGAAATACACGAAGCGACAAAATGCCATCGGTGCCCCGGCTTATGACGTGATTCTCTTATTCAAGATGTTGCTTTTGGAGACATGGTACAACCTCAGTGATTGTGCTCTGGAGGAGCGCATCAATGATTCAATCACCTTTTCCCGATTCTTGGGGCTGAAGATGGAAGAGGTATCTCCCGACCACAGCACCATCAGTCGATTTCGTTCGGCACTGACAGAGTTGGGTCTCATGGACAAACTATTGGCGCAGTTTAACAAACAACTTTCGCGCCATCACATTTCGGTCAGGGAAGGGGTGCTTGTCGATGCAAGCCTTGTGGAGACGCCGCATAAACCCAACGGAAGCATTACGATTGAAGTCGCAGACGACAGGCAAGACAATCGGAGCGAGGCGGAAAAAGAGGCAGAGGAGGATTATCAAAAACAGGTTGTCCGCCGGCGTAAAGGGACGGATGAAGAAGCCCGTTGGGTGTACAAACAAAAGCGTTATCACTACGGATACAAAAAGCATTGTCTGACCAATGTTCAAGGCATTGTTCAAAAGGTGATAACGACAGCAGCGAACCGCAGTGACACGAAGGAGTTTATTCCGCTATTGCAGGGTGCAAACATACCTCAAGGTACAGCCGTCTTGGCGGACAAAGGATATGCTTGCGGGGAAAATCGTTCCTACCTGCAAACCCATCACCTTCAAGACGGCATTATGCACAAGGCACAACGCAACAGGGCATTGACCGAGGAAGAGAAGCAACGAAACAAAGCAATCGGTCCGATACGGAGCACCATCGAACGCACCTTTGGCAGTATTCGCCGGTGGTTTCATGGCGGACGATGTCGATACCGGGGACTTGCCAAGACCCATACTCAAAACATTCTTGAAAGCATCGCCTTTAATTTATACAGAACCCCGGGGATAATTATGTCCTCATCCGTAGGATAAGGCATAACCACCCTTGAGGAGCTCGTGCAAGTAGCTCCTCAAAGGGGGGATTTACAACTACTTTCACTCCTTACTGCCACCCTTTTCCCTCCCTCCGTTTTATGCCAAGAACTCCTCTTCCCTCCACCTCCTTATTTTTCAAAGGTCTCAGATAAGCAAAATGATTTTTGGAGAGAGAAAATAAAAAAGGAGAGAGCCTCGGACTCGAGACTCTCTCCTTCACCTTTTTTTTCCGGGGGAGGAGGGTGAGATCCTATCCCCCCCTCTCTCTCACGTTTCTTAAAAACGGCGGCGTCCTACTCTCCCACTGTGACGCAGTACC